>NZ_JBNHFW010000007.1:0-125533 GCF_059090685.1 Arthrobacter sp. Y3225209 | reverse complement strand
ACCCGGCCCGGCGCCGTCGTCCGCGACCGCGCGGTTTCCGTCGCAACCCTGCTCAGCGCCGAACCGTCGGGAGCGTTGCAGGCAACCGCAGGTGCGGGCATGACGTATACCGCGGCGGACGGTGACCTCACCGGACTTGCCGCGGCCAACTGCCAGGCGCCTGCCAATGACCTGTGGCTGGTAGGGGCCCGGACGGCTGTTGGTGCCACGGCGGTCCTGCAGCTGACCAACCCCTCGCAGACTGCTGCCGACGTTGATTTGGAGCTTTACGGTACTGCCGGCCCCGTGGACGGGCCCGGCAGCCGGGGCATATCCGTGGGACCGGGGCAGACCAGGAATGTGGTGCTGGCCGGCCTGGCCGCCAACCAGGAGTCCCTGGCGGTGCGCGTGCGCAGCTCCGGCGGACCGGTGGCTGCCGTGATTTCGCAGAACATCCTGCGGGGTTTGACTCCCGGGGGTGTGGAACTCATCCAGCCGACCACTGCTCCGCAGCCCGCGCAGGTGATCAGCGGGGTCCGGATCCAGAATCCGGAAACCACCCGCAAACTCGCCAGGGAAGACGGCTACGCCTCGGTGCTCCCGTCCCTGCAGGTGGCCGTACCCGGCGCGAGTGATGCCGTAGTGAACCTGCGGGTGTTTGGTCCGGCGGGGGAAGTGCAGCTCGAGGGTGGCGGAAGCTATAACGTAGCGGCCGGAACCGTGAGCCGGCTTCCGCTGGATTCACTGCCGGAAGGTACGTACACGCTGGATATCTCCGCTGACGCAGGTGTGGCAGCCGCAGCCGTCTTCAGCCGTGGATCCGATCCGGAAAAGGGTACTGACGTAGGAGTTGCCGCCGCCGGTGAACGGCTTGGCAGCGAGCACCTGGCAGTGCTGCCTTCGGCGGATTCCGTGCTGTCCTTCACCGCACCGGACGGTGCAGCCGAAGTGCAGCTGACCGGAGTCACGGCGTCCGGGGACCTGCTTGCGGAAAAAACGGTGAAACTGGGTGCCGGTTCCGTCACTGAAGTCCGGCCCGGAGATCTGGGCGGCTCCGTTGCGGCAGTTCTCATCCATGCCACCGGCGCGCCGGTCTTCGGTGCGCAAAGCGTCACCGGCGGAGAGACCGGGATCAGCGCGCTGACCCTCCCGCGGGGCAACGTGGGCGGGAGCCGCGTCCAGGTGGGCGTGGGCTACTAGCGCGGCGCTAGAGCGGACGGTACCTGCCGTACGCCGGATCAATGGTTTCCGGGTCCATGCCCATCAGTCCGGCCAGCTGCTCCACGATGACGTCGTGGAGCAGCTCGCTGACGGGAACCAGCCCGTGCGCTGCGGTTTCCACGGCATGCCGGTAGATGGTGATAACCGGGGGACGGTTCGGGGCGGCCGGTGTTCCGGCGCCGAGGGGAATGGGTCCGCCTGAGCGTGCCAGTTCCTCGAGATCGGGCGGAATCTCCTCCACCAGAAACTGGTAGCTCTGAATCTGTTCGCCCCACAGGCGTTCAAGGCGCTGCGCTGATTCGAGCACCCATTCATCAAAGCGTTCAGCGCGTGTGCGGGCGCCGGCCAGGTGCGGGGGAATCAGGTCTCCGCGCAGGCCCCGGCCGTGCCGGTTTCGGCGGCGCTCCCGGAAGGACCGGGCGGGAGCATCGGCGGAACCGGGCGCCGCGGAGTCCGGCCCGTCTTCCAGGCGCACCCGGAACGAAGATCCCATGGACATGTAAGAACTCTAACCGCTGGCCGCCGGTGCGGGGACCCGTTTCCCTCGGGTCCGGGGAGCCTTTTTCCCGCGGCTGCGGACCGGCGCGCCTGCGCGGGCACCGGGGGAGGAGCGGGTAAAGTGGTCGTCCGTGGAATCCTTACGTCAGTGCTCGCGTTCAGCCTGCCGCCAGCCGGCAGTGGCTACCCTGACGTACGTTTACGCCGACTCCACCGCAGTTCTCGGCCCGCTCGCCACCTATGCGGAACCGCATTGTTACGATTTGTGCGCCGGTCATTCCGGGCGGCTTACCGCCCCGCTGGGATGGGAACTGGTCCGGCTGAACCTGGAAGGCCAGCCCCGGCTCCCCAGCCGGGACGAACTCTCCGCTCTTGTGGACGCGGTGCGGGAACAGGCCGCAAACACCCCGGATGAGGACGACGACGAGCCCAAACGCAGCGGCAAGCATGCGCTGGAGCCGCCGGCCGAAACCCCGGGAACCCGCCGGGCGCATCTTCGCGTCCTGCGCGAACAGCACTAAGCCCCGGTACATCCTTCCTCCGAAACGCAGGTAGCAAAGGGTTAGGCTTGGCAGTGACGAGCCGCCCGCTGCGGCACCTGATCTCTCAAGGAAGTGCTGTTTCCATGGCCACTATGACAGCCGGACTCCTCGAAGTCCTGCGTTGCCCCGTCACCGGTTCCCCGCTCACCCAGGACGGTGATGAGCTGGTTTCCACCGCGTCCGATGCGTCCGGGAACCCGGTCCGGTACCGGCTGGAAGAAGGCATCCCGGTGATGCTGAAGGCCGATTTCGACGCAGCGGAGGCCCCCGGGCCGGCCGCGGATCTCTGAGGATGTGCGCATGAGTATCGATTTCAAAGTAGCCGACCTGTCCCTCGCCGAGGCTGGCCGGCACCAGATCCGGCTGGCCGAGCACGAGATGCCGGGCCTGATGGCCCTGCGGCGTGAATACGGTCCCTCCCAGCCGCTCGCCGGTGCACGGATCGCGGGATCCCTGCACATGACCGTGCAGACGGCCGTACTGATTGAAACCCTCACGGCGCTTGGTGCGGAGGTCCGCTGGGCCTCCTGCAACATTTTCTCCACCCAGGACGAAGCCGCGGCGGCAGTGGTGGTGGGCAACGGCACCCCCGAGGAGCCTGCAGGCGTTCCCGTCTTCGCGTGGAAGAACGAGTCGCTTGAGGATTACTGGTGGACTGCTGAGCAGATTCTCACCTGGCCCGAAGGCTCGGGCGGCCCGAACATGATTCTCGACGACGGCGGCGATGCCACCCTGCTGCTGCACAAGGGTGTTGAATTCGAAGCCGCAGGGTTTGTGCCGGAAAGCCCCAGGGAAGGAGACGAGGACTACTCCTACGAGTTCACCGTCATCCTGGACCGCCTGCGCCGCAGCCTCGCCGAGCATCCCGGCAAATGGACCGAAATTGCCAAGGGCATCCGCGGCGTGACGGAGGAAACCACCACCGGCGTGCTGCGGCTGTACCAGCTGGCCGCCGAGGGGAAGCTGCTGTTCCCGGCCATTAACGTCAATGACTCGGTCACCAAGTCCAAATTCGATAACAAGTACGGCATTCGCCACTCGCTGCCGGACGGCCTGAACCGTGCCACCGACACCCTGATTGGTGGAAAGGTGGCTGTGGTCTGCGGATACGGCGACGTCGGCAAGGGCGCCGCCGAGGCGCTGCGCGGGCAGGGCGCACGGGTTATCGTCACCGAGATTGATCCGATCTGTGCCCTGCAGGCCGCGATGGACGGATACCAGGTGGCCCGGCTGGAGTCGGTTCTCGGTCAGGGTGACATCTTCATTACGACCACCGGCAACAAGGACATCATCATGGCCGAGCACATGGCTGCCATGAAGCACCAGGCCATTGTGGGCAATGTTGGCCACTTCGACAACGAAATCGACATGGCCGGCCTGGCACGGGTTCCCGGGGTACGCAAGGTCGAAATCAAGCCGCAGGTCCACGAATGGGTCTTTGACGAAGGCACCGACAAGCAGCGCAGCATTATTGTGCTCTCCGAAGGGCGCCTCCTGAACCTGGGCAACGCCACCGGCCACCCCTCGTTTGTTATGAGCAACTCCTTTGCCAACCAGACGATCGCCCAGATAGAGCTGTTCACCAAGCATGGGACCAGCCGTCCGGACGGCACCCCGGAGTACGCAAACCAGGTGTACGTGCTGCCGAAGGTGCTGGACGAGAAGGTGGCACGCCTGCACCTGGGCGCGCTCGGCGTCGAGCTGACCGAGCTGACAAAAAGCCAGGCCGATTACCTGGGCGTGGATGTTGCCGGCCCGTTCAAGCCGGAGCACTACCGCTACTAGCGCCTGTTGCGGTGGAGCCGCGGCCGGGTGCCGGCCGCGGCTAGTCGCTGAACGGCATGCGGTGCAGCCGCGCCGCCAGCGCCTCGGTCTGCTCGCGCTGGCGGTCCAGCCGCACGTAGTCCCTGTCCCGCCGCTCGGCCATCACCGCCCGAAGGTAGGCCTCGGGATGGGTGCCGGCCGGAGGCTGCGGAGAGATGAAGCCGCTGGTTTCTGCCGCCAGTTCGGTGGCCAGCGCAGTCCGGGCCGGTGCTGCCATACGGCCGCTCTGGGCCAGGAAACGCGAAATCCGGCGCGACAGGCCGTCCGGCAGCCGGCCCATATCCGCAAGGTCCGCCCACGGCTCCAGTTCCGGGGGCGTGTGGACCAGCGGCGGCAGGGGAGCCACTACCCGGTCCCGCAATGCGTAGGTCCCGGCGAGAATGTCCCCGAGCCGCTTGGACCTGTTATTAAACAGAGCCACGGTGAAGGCCAGGGAACCGGCCAGGAGATAGATTTCCAGCACCGCAGTGATGGCGCGGATAAAGGCATGCCGAAACCGCACTGAGCCGCCGTCGTCGCGCACAATCCGAAGGCCCATGGCCAGCCGGCCCAGGGACTTGCCGCGCGTCAGGGTCTCCACACCGGCGGGTACCGCCACGAACATCAGTACCACCAGTGCCAGGGAGAGCGTGCGGGCGAGGGCGGGATCCGACTCGGCCACTGCGTTCCCGACCAGCAGCATCAGCCCGATGAACACGGTTACATGCGCCACGACGTCGATAATGGCGCTGAGCATACGGGCAGCGAAACCCGCCGGACGCAGTTCAAGGACCACCGCCTCACCGGTAACAATGGTGCTCATATACGTCCTCCTCGAACCATGGGTCAGGACCACTGTACCGACCCGCTAGGGTGTAACCGTGGACCTCGATGCCTTTGCTGCCGTGCACAGCCCGGATTGGAAGCGGCTTGACGTTCTCGTTGCCCGGCGCCGCCTCAGCGGACCCGAGGCGGACGAGCTGCTGCGGCTCTACCAGCGTGCCTCCACGCACCTTTCCATCGTGCGTTCGGTGGCTCCGGAAGGCACCCTGTCCGCGGCGCTGTCCATGCGGCTTTCCCGGGCCCGCACCCGGTTGACGGGCAGCCGGTCCAACTTCCTCGAGGACATGGCATTTTTCTTTGTGTTCTCCCTGCCGTCTGCGTTCTACCGGATCCGCTGGCTCACCGTCGCCATCGGGGCAGTGTTTATTGCCGTTGCCTGGCTGACCGGTTTCTGGACCGTGAATACCCCCGGTGTGCTGGCCGCCGTGGGTTCCGATGCTGAGATGCGCCGGTATGTGGAAGAGGACTTCGTAAACTACTACTCCGAGAACCCGGCGGCGTCCTTTGCCGGGATGGTGTGGACCAACAATGCCTGGATTGCCGTGCAGGCGGTGGCTTTTGGCATTACCGGGATCTGGGTCCCGTGGATCCTCTACCAGAACGCCGTCAACGTGGGCCTAAGCGGCGGAATGATGGCTGCGCACGACAGACTCGACGTCTTCTTTATCTACATCCTTCCGCACGGCTTTATGGAGCTGACCGCCATTTTCATTGCCTCTGCGGCCGGGCTTCAGATTTTCTGGACGTTACTGGCCCCCGGCCGCCGTTCGAGAATGAATGCGCTGGCCCAGGAAGGCCGCTCCCTGATGACTGTTGCCCTGGGGCTGATTGTGGTCCTCTTTATTTCCGGCCTGGTGGAAGGGTTCATCACCCCCAGCCCGCTCCCGGCCTGGCTGCGCCTGACCATCGGTTTCCTGGTGTTCGCGGCGTACTGGGTCTACACCCTGGTGCTCGGTGGCCGTGCCTACCGCGCCGGCTATCGGGGCGACCTTTCAGCGCGCGACGCCGGTGCCTCCGTCCTGACCGCCTAGCCTGCGGGCGGGGTGGCGCGCGCGCCGACACGCACCGGCCCGGTAGGGTCGAGGTAGACCAGCGTCGACCACGAGCGTCGAATAGTTTCAGGGAAGTGAAAGAGGAAGCAGTGGCCAGCCAGGACGAAACCCCCACGCATCGACCGACGGCGGGAGGCGAGCCTCCCAGCGACGGCCCGGTGACGCCCGAAACGGAGACCGGCGCTGCTTCAGCCAACGGATCCTCTGCCCGCGAAGCCTTGCACGGTACCAACGAACATGACGCCTGGGATGCCGAATTCAACGGCCTTTCCGGCGGTGACACACCGGACGCAGCGAACACTGACGTCGCGGGGGTCCGCGATACCGCAGATGAACCTCCCGCAGATGAACCTGCCGCCCCAAAGCCTGCCGCAGCCGGGACTGCCTCCTCTGAACCTGCCGCATCCCACACTGACGTAGCCGAGCCCGCTGAGGCTGTCTCCGCCGACGGGAACAACGCGGGTACGCGGGAGTCCGATGGTGCCGGCGCAGCCGAGACGCCTATAACCGGAGCTGCTGCACCGGATATGACTGTCCCGGGAGGACACCCCGCGGTCGCCCAGCGCAGCCACCTGCCAATGCGCCGGGCAAGCACGCTTCCGGATCTGAGCCGTTACGCCTCCCGGTCCGATGACAGCCGAACGGATACAGGCGAACCGAACGCCGGAACCGCGGCAACTGCTTCCGGGTCCGATGCCGAATCCGGGGAGCGAAGCCTGCGCACACCAGGGGAGCGCAGTGCCGGCCACGGTGCCGCTGCCGCCGGAGCAACTGCGGGTGCCACCGCCGTTCCGGGTGCTTCCGCCTCAGCTGCATCTGTGCCCTCCACATCTGCGGGCTCCGCTGCGGATGTTTCCGCCGCCGATGCCGCCGTCACGGATGTCCACGGTTCAAATGTCCACGGTTCAAATGTCCCCGGTTCAAATGTTTCCGGTTCAAAAGCCCCCGGATCCGATCTGCCCGGTTCCGAGGTCCCCGCCTCCGGCGCGGATACCCGTACGGCCGCCTTCAAAACTGTGGACGTCAGCGCCACGGGATCAGGCGCCGCAGGGGCCAGTGCCGCAGGAGCAAGATCCGCGGGGGCACAAGCCGCGCAGACACAATCCGCTGACAAAGACTCGGCAGAAGACGGCGCGGATTCAGCGGATTCCCGTGCCAACGAGGACTCCCTGTCTCCGGCGGAAGCCGAACGGCGGGCCCGGGAACGGGAAAAGGCCGCTGCCGGGAAACCCGTTCTCGCCCGGGTGCTCCAGGTGATGATTGCCGTGTTTTTCCCGGTGATGCTGCTGGCGGCCGCCATTCGTGCCGTGGCAACGCCGCTGTTCCTCTGGGCGGAGTACCACCGGCCCGGGTTCCCCGCCGACAGCTACGGGTTCACCACCGATGACCGGATGACCTACGGCTCCTATGCCGTGGATTATCTCCTGAACTGGACCGGTCCCCGCTATCTGGGGGACCTGGTGGGTGACGGCGGGGAACCGCTGTACCTCGAGAGCGAGGTCAGCCACATGGCTGACGTCAAGACGGTGCTTACGGCAGCCTTTGTGGCGGCGGCGGTGATGGCCGTCCTGAGCATCTGTGCAGCGTTCTACCTCGCACGGCGCAGCCCCGGCGGCATCCGCAGGGCTCTCTTCTCCGGTGCCGCCGTCACTCTGGTGCTGGTCCTCGTCCTCCTGACCCTCGCCATCCTGGGCTGGGAGCAGTTCTTCACCCAGTTGCACACGGTGTTCTTCGCCAACGGAAACTGGACCTTCAGGCTGGACGACACACTTATCCGGCTCTTCCCGGCGCAGTTCTGGATGGACGCCGGCATTGTGATCGCGGCCCTGGTGCTCGTCACCTGTGCGGTTGTCCTGGCCTGCTGCTGGCCGACCAAGGCACGCCGCAACCGGGCCCGGGCGGCACGGGAAGCCGCACGCCGCCGGTACACCGACTCGCTGGACGCCCTCTAGCAGCCGGACCCGCAGTCCACACAGAAAACCCCCGTACCGCCTGGCGGTACGGGGGTTTCCTGTGCTCGGGCCGCAGCGGTGCTACTTGGCGTAGAGCTTTTCAACCTCGTCGGAGTAATCCGCAATCACGGCGTTCCGGCGCAGCTTGAGGGTTGCGGTGAGGTGACCGGACTCCAGGGTGAAGTCCTTGGGCAGAACCGTGAACTTACGGATCTGCTCTGCCCGGGACACCGTCGCATTGGCCGCGTCCACGGCGTCCTGCAGGATCTGCTGCACCCGCGGATCATCGCCGGCAACACCGGTGGGGGCGCCGTTTTCGCGGCTCCAGGCTTCCAGCGCCTCGTCATCAAGGGTAATCAGGGCCGAGACAAACGGGCGGCCTTCACCGACGACAATCGCCTGGGAAACCAGGCGGTTCTCGCGGATCTTTTCCTCCAGCGGGCCGGGTGCCACGTTCTTGCCGCCGGCGGTGACAAGCAGGTCCTTTTTCCGCCCGGTGATGCGCAGGAATCCGGCGTCGTCGAGCTCGCCGACGTCGCCGGTCCGGAACCAGTCACCGTCGAACGCTTCGGCGGTAGCTTCGGGGTTGCGGTGGTAGCCCTTGAAGACCACTGCGCCCCGCACCAGGACCTCGCCGTCGTCGGCAATCCGGATGGTGGTGCCGGGCATGGGCAGGCCCACGGTGCCCACCCGTGTGCGGGCCACCTGGTTGACGCTCGCGGGGGCGGTGGTCTCGGTGAGGCCGTAACCCTCCAGGACCGTCACGCCGCAGCCGCGGAAGAAGTGCGCCAGCGTCGGGCTCAGTGCGCTGGCACCGGAGATGGCGAATTCCGCATTGCCGCCCAGGACTGCCCGGACCTTGGGGTAGAAGAGCCGGTCAAACAGTTTGTGCTTCAGGGACAGTGCCACGGACGGCCCGCGGCCGCCGCGCGCGGCAGAGTCCTTGGCTTCCGAGTAGGCAATGGCCGTGGCGGAGGCCGCGGCAAACGCCTTGCCCTTGCCGGCGGCTTCCGCGGACGCCTGTGCGCCGGTGTAGATCTTTTCGAAGATCCGCGGCACGGCCAGCAGGAAGGTTGGAGAGAAGGACTTGAGATCGCTCATCAGGTCCGAGGCGCTGCGGGAATGACCCACCTTCACGCCGGCGTGCAGGCAGCCGACCTGCACTGCGCGGGCCAGCACGTGGGCCAGCGGCAGGAACATCAGGGTGGTGGGATTCGGGACCTTCAGCATCTCAGGGAGAACTTCGATGATGTTGACGCCGAACAGGGCGAAGTTGCCGTGCGTGATTTCGCAGCCCTTGGGACGTCCCGTAGTGCCGGAGGTATAGACCATGGAAGCGGTGTCTTCGAGGTTGGCGGTGCTGCGGGCTGCCTCCAGGGCGTCGTCGCTGACGCTGCTGCCGGCTGCGGCCAGGCCGGTGAGCGAGTCGGCACCGTCGCCGTCGTTCATCAGCCAGATGGAAAACTCCCCGTCAAGGGCGGAAACGGCTGCCTGAACAACGGCTGCCTTGCGTTCATCCTCAACAAACACGTGCCGGGCACCGGAATCCGCGAGGATCCATTCAACCTGGGACGGGGAGGAGGTTTCGTAGATCGGAATGGTCACGGCGCCGGCGAACCAGTTCGCCATATCCGCCACGGTCCACTCGTAGGAGGTCCGGGACATCACCGCAACGCTGTCGCCCGGGCGGATCCCCGAACCGATCAGGCCCTTGGCCAGCCGGGAGACTTCGGTCAGGAACCGGTCGGCTGTGACGTCCTCCCACTCTGTGCCGTTTTTTACGGCGTACAGAACCCGGGATGGATCCTTTTGGTGCATTTGGAGCAGCAGATCCGTGACGTTGGAATCTGCGGGAAGGCGGACCAGGAGGTCAGTGGCGGACTCGCGCACTTAGGCCCTCTCTTTCTGTGCCGGGGCACATGGGTAACGAGACTAAATCCAGCTGGGCATCCACATACGCAGCCGCCAGTCAGAATACGGGATGGTTTCCGCCGTCCAGACCGGCATGAAGAATGCCGAGAGCAGGACGGCACCCGCCACGAAGCAGCCGACCACCAGCAGGCCTGCCCGTCGCCGCGGCAGGCTGTCGGAGCGCCGGCCCAGAACCAGCCCCAGGACATACACCAGGGCCAGGACCAGGAAGGGCTCGAAGGAGACCGCGTAGAAGAAGAATGTGGTCCGTTCAGGATAGGCGAACCAGGGCAGGTATCCAGCCGCCACTCCGGACAGGACCGCACCCGCGCGCCAGTCACGCCGCCCTATCCAGTAAAAGAGCACCACCACCAGCGCCAGGGCGGCACCCCACCAGATCAGCGGATTGCCCACCGAGGTGACGGCAGTGGAGCAGCTGTCCGCCAGGCAGCCGTCCTCGCCGGCGGAGGAACCCTCATAGAAGAAGGACGTGGGCCTGCCCATGAACAACCAGGTCCACGCGGTGGAGGAGTAGCTGTGTTCCGAGCTGAGCCCGTTATGGAAGGCATAGGCGCTGCGGTGATACTCCGCGAGGGAACGCAGCGATGCGGGCAGCCAGCTCCAGCCCTCGTCCGGATTCTGCGCGGCCCACTGCCGGTCATAGGCGTCCTCGGAACGCAGCCAGCCGGTCCAGGTGGCCAGATATACGAGGGCGGCGGTGGGAATGATGGTCAGGAACGCCGGGATGCCGTCCCGGAACAGTGCTCCTTCCCACCCGGGGATGCCCGCAACCCGGCGGGCGCTGACATCCCACAGCACCGTCATCAGCCCGAAAACGGCGACGAAGGCCAGAGCGGACCATTTGGTGCCAACGGCCAGCCCCAGACAGGCTCCGGCAACCAGCCGCCATGGACGCCAGAGGAGCCACGGTCCGTACAGCAGTGCCCCGCGCGGCGCGGGGACGGTGCCCGGAGGCCCGCCCGCCGTGCCGGGACTGCCGTACAAACGGGCCAGCCGGCGGGCGAGCCGCAGCCGGCCGTCCCTGCGGTCCAGCAGCAGTGCCCCAAACGCGGCCACCACCCAGAACGTCAGGAAGACATCCAGCAAAGAAGTGCGCGAATGGACAAGATGATGCCCGTCAACGGCCAGCAGGAGCCCAGCGACGGCACCGAGCGCGGCGGAGGAAAACAGCCGGGCGGCAATCAGGCCTACGAGCAGGACGGTCAGGGTGCCCGCCAGCGCGGCGCCGAAACGCCAGCCAAAGGCATTGTCCGAGCCGAAGAGCGCCATGCCGAAGGCGATCATCCATTTACCCGCGGGCGGGTGGACTACGTATTCGGGACTGTCCAGGAGGATGCCCGGCTGACCCGCGTTGAAGGAATCGTTGGCGTTCTCCGGCCATTCCCGTTCATACCCGGACTGCAGCAGCGAATAGGCGTCCTTGACGTAGTAGGTCTCGTCGAAGACGAGGGAACCCGGTTCGCCGAGGCGCACAAAGCGCAGCACTCCGCCCAGAACGGCCATCACCAGGGGCAGCAGCCATCCGGCGGTTCCCAGCGGCACCAGGGTGCTGCCCAGCAGGCGGCTCCGCAGGGACTCAAAGCTGAACGCCGACTGGGGAGATTCCAGCAGCGGCGCGGCCTCACGGCGGGCTTTCACGGTTCCGGTGAGACTCACGCGCACCACTCTATAGCCTGTCGCGTAGGGTTGGAGGGTGGACTCGAGCAAGAAAACAGGCAACCAAACCGGTACTACGGCAGGTACTGCCGCATCTGAGCGCGCAGGCTCCGGGCAGATTGTCCTGGCCGCGACCCCCATCGGCAATATGGGTGACGCCACCAACCGGCTGATCGGACTGCTTGAAAGCGCCGACATCATCGCCGCCGAGGATACCCGGCGGCTGCACCGGCTGGTGAGTGCCCTGGGCATCACCACCCGCGGCCGGATCATCAGCTACCACGAGCACAACGAGGCTTCCCGGACCGCTGACCTGCTGGAGATGGTGCGTGGCGGCGCCACCCTTCTGATGGTCACTGACGCGGGCATGCCGGCCGTGTCCGATCCGGGTTTCCGTCTGGTCGAAGCCGCGGCTGCGGAAGGACTGACAGTGACCGCAGCGCCGGGTCCCTCGGCGGTGCTTACGGCGCTGGCGCTGTCCGGACTGCCCACGGACAGGTTCTGCTTTGAGGGGTTCCTGCCCAGGAAGCCGGGGGAGCGCAGCACCCGTCTGGCCCAGCTCGCCGGTGAACAGCGCACGATGGTGTTCTTCGAGGCCCCGCACCGGCTGGAACCGATGCTTCGGGCACTCGATGCTGCGTTTGGCAGCGACCGGCGGGCGGCGATTGCCCGGGAACTGACCAAGCTGCACGAACAGGTACTGCGCGGCCCGCTGCGCGAGCTGCTGGAGTGGGCCGAAGCCGGTGACGTCCGCGGAGAGATTGCCGTGGTGGTTGAAGGCGCACCGGACGCGGCTCCTGAACAGGCAGCCGACCACGTGGGGGCTGTCAACACGCTTATCGAGCAGGGACTCCGGTTGAAGGAAGCCGTGGCAGCCGTGGCCGAAGAGGCCCGGATCAGTAAGCGCGAACTGTATTCAGCGGTGCTTGAAGCGCGGAGTTGAACCCGGTCCCGGCTGGGCACCTGCACAGCGGAGCCGCTTTGGTGCAGTGCACCCTCGCATTTACAGGGTGAGTGCCCGAAGCCTACGGTGAAGGGAAGCGCGGGCACCGTCCGCGCCGCACCCTACGAATTTCTGGAGGCGCCCCCATGGGTATTCCCGCACACCGTGAAGCCGAACTGCTGGCACAGGTCCCCACCGGCCTGCTGATTGACGGCGAGTGGCGGGATGCTGCCGGCGGGGCCAGGTTCGACGTCGAGGATCCCTCCACGGGCAAGGTGCTGCTCAGTATTGCCGATGCCTCCACCGAAGACGGTGGCCTGGCCATGGACGCGGCAGCGGCGGCACAGGAATCCTGGGCACGTACGGCACCGCGCGAGCGCGGGGAAATCCTGCGGCGCGCCTTTGAGCTTGTGACCGAACGCGCCGAGGACTTCGCTTTGCTGATGACTCTCGAAATGGGCAAGCCCCTGGCCGAGTCCCGGGGCGAGGTGACCTATGGTGCAGAGTTCCTCCGCTGGTTCTCCGAGGAAGCGGTTCGAGTCTCCGGCAGGTACAGCACCTCCCCGGACGGCAAATCCCGGCTGCTGGTGACCAAAAAGCCGGTAGGCCCGTGCCTGCTGATTACGCCCTGGAACTTCCCGCTGGCCATGGCAACCCGCAAGATCGCCCCGGCCGTGGCGGCCGGCTGCACCATGGTGCTCAAGCCGGCGAAGCTCACGCCGCTGACGTCCCAGCTGTTCGCGGCCGTGATGATGGAGGCCGGGCTGCCGGCCGGCGTGTTGAACGTTGTGTCCACAACGTCGGCCGGGGACGTGACCGGCCCGATCCTGAAGGACCCCCGGCTGCGCAAGGTGTCCTTCACCGGGTCCACCGCCGTGGGCCAGGGCCTGATCCGGGATGCGGCGCACAACGTGCTGCGCACCTCCATGGAACTTGGCGGGAACGCGCCCTTCCTGGTGTTCGAGGATGCGGACCTGGACAAGGCGGTGGACGGCGCCATGGCCGCGAAACTGCGGAACATGGGTGAAGCCTGCACCGCCGCAAACCGGTTTGTTGTCCAGGACACGGTGGCCGATGAGTTTGCGGAGAGGTTCGCCGCCCGGGTGGGCGCCATGGCCACCGGGCGCGGCACCGAGGACGAAACCAAGGTAGGGCCGCTGATCGATGCAAAATCACGGGACAAGGTGCACTCACTCGTTACGGACGCGCTCGACGGCGGTGCCCGGGCCCTGGTGGGCGGCGCCCCTGAAGAAGGCCCGGGCTATTTCTATCAGCCGACCGTCCTGAAGGACGTTGCACCCGACGCCCGGATCCTCAAGGAGGAAATCTTCGGACCCGTAGCGCCCATCGTGACGTTCTCGACCGAGGACGAGGCGGTGGCACTGGCCAACAACACGGAGTTCGGCCTGGTGTCCTACGTCTTTACCAGCGACCTGAACCGTGGTCTCCGGATCGGCGAGAAACTTGAATCCGGGATGCTGGGGCTCAATGCCGGCGTGGTGTCGAACGCCGCAGCTCCGTTCGGCGGCGTGAAGCAGTCGGGGCTGGGCCGTGAGGGCGGGGCCGAGGGGATTGAAGAGTACCTGTACACGCAATACACCGGTATTGCCGATCCCTACGCCGGGTAGGTGCCGCCGCCGTCGTCAGTCATGGCGGAAGCGCACCGCGAGCGACGGCGGCAGGAATCTGGCCCGCAGCCGGTCCGGCAGCCGGGCTGTCCGGCCAAGGGCAGATTCCACGGTCCTGATATCGGACCAGTCGGCGGCGGGTGACCGCACAGCCGTACCGGATTGGCCGGGTGGGGGCTGCCCGTGCTGTGTCCCCTGCGCCTGCCGGGCAGCTCGTGAATAAAGCTCCTCCTCGTAGGCGCGGCGGATTCGGTCCAGGGCTTCCTGCGCTCCGGCATTGAACCCGGCCTGCCGGGCCAGCCTGTCGGCGTAGCTGCGCGGCGTATCGGAGACCTGCCCCGGGTAGCCGTAGTCCTGTCCCAGATCAGCCAGCTCGTCCCAGACGGGGGCCGAGCGGGCAGCGTTGCTCACGGTGGAGGCGTTGCGGCGGCGGAGCGTCCGGAGCCGGCGCAGGCTCCACGGCGTACAGGCGGCAGCCGCGGCTGCCAGTACCGCAGCGGCTGTCCATAGCCAGGCCGTGCTGCCGGTCTCAGCAGGTTCCAGTACGGCTTCGGGTGCCAGCGGCGTTTCCCTCGGTGTTGGCCGGGGTGCGGGTACTGCTTCGCCGATCCTCGGATCTTCATCAGCGCGCGGATTGGTGCTGGGCTGTGTCTGCGCCTGCTGCTGGGCATAGTCGGGCACGGACCCGCGCGAGGGGGTGGGCTCAAAGCGCACCCAGCCGGCGTCCTCGAAGTAGAGTTCCGGCCAGGCGTGGGCATCCGTGGAATCCACTTCGAACAGGCGCATGGACTCTCCGCCGGGTCCGGGCACCTCGGAGTCCTTGCCGGTGGAACGCCCCGGTGCGTAGCCCAGCGCCATGCGGCTGGGGATCCCCTCCTGCCGTGCCATAACCGCCATCGCCGCTGCGAAATGCACGCAGTACCCGGCCTTGCGGTCCATGAATTTGGACAGGACGTCCAGCCCGTTTCCGTCATAGCCGCCGTCAACCGGTGCATCAAGGGAGTAGCTGAACTCAGCGCTGCGCAGGTAGTCCTGGATCGCCATGGCTTTGGCATAGGGTGTGCCCGCGGACCCGACGGCTTCCCGGGTGGCTTCGGCAATGTTGCCGGGCAGGCTTTCAGGCAGTTCGGTGAAGACCGGATCCACCGTCCCCTCCGGCACCGGAGGGGCCACGGCAAGCTGCTGCGGGGTCGGTGCCGCTAACACGCTGACCACTTGGTAAGCCTGCGGCGCGGGCCCGTCATCGTCGTCGTTCAGCACGGTCATGGTCTTCGGATCCCAGGACCATGAGCCCTCCGCGCCGGTGACGCCCACCGGATAGTAGGGGGCCAGCAGCCAGGGACTGGAATAAGTATCCGAACTGATCCGGGTTACCACCCGTTTGTCGGAGAGACTGGAACCGCCGTCGCTGCCCATCCCCGAGACACCGTTACGGCGTTCCCCGGTGCGCAGATCAGGTGCCCAACGGCTCCCGGAGAAATCCTCCAACGTGGTGGAGCGAAGGTAGACCGGTTCATCGGAGGATGTCGCATAGGTTATCCGCCCGGCCGACTGCGGCTGGCGCAGGTCATTTCCCAGTGTGACAACAGGGTTCAGCCCCGTGGTTCCTGACCAGAAATTGAAGCGGGTCCCCTGCGGGAAGGCACCCGCGGTGAACCCCGGCAGTACCAGTGGCAGCATCAGGGCCAGAATAAGAGCGGCTCCCGAAACGGCGGCGCACCGGCCCAGCCAGCCACGGGGAGGGCCGGCACCCGGAACGGCCGGCTGGTGTTCCCGCCGGGCCCCGGCGCCCAGCACAAGCAGGTAGCCAACAGCAGCAAGTGTGAAGTACCCGGCGCCGAGGCTTTCCGGCAGCAGCACCGCCGGGATCATCACCACCGCGACCAGGCCCAGTCCCGCAGTTGCAGGCATGCGCAGCGTCGCTGCCAGGGTGTCCGAAAGGACCGCCACGAGTCCTATCCCGGCGCAGCAAAGGAAAACGATGCCGGGGAGCGCCTGGACCGGGGTGACTTCGGTGATGATGATGGTCCTTGCCTCGAGCAGCAGGGCATCGGCCCGCGCCAGGGTACCGGGCCCGGGAAGGAAGCCGAGCGGTGATACGGATGAGGCAAACAGTCCGGTCAGCGTCATGATGAGGGCGGCGACGCCGGCAACCGGGATTAGCGGAAGCGGGAGGCCCAGCCGCCGCGCTCCCGCCGTGGCCGCCAGGGGCAGCAGGACCGCCAGGACCAGCGGCGCCAGCCAGGACCAGCCCTCAATCACCCCGTGCAGGCTCAGGGAACACAACAGCACGGCGGCAGCCGTTGCCGCGCCCACTCCGAGGTTCGCCGAACCGCGGCCCGGGGCTGTGCGCCGCCCGGGACCGGCAGGGCGGTGCGGCTGCGGGTCAGGCGCCGGGCGGTTAAGCACTGCTGTCATGAGAACGTGCTTTCAACAACGGGCCCGGGCTTCCGCCGGGGTCCGGCACCCGCGTGCGCGGCCGGAGTTGCCGCGCCGGTACCGTCGCGGTCGCGGTCCAGAAGGGCCCAGGCCGATGCTATGGGTGTTGCCGGGGCCACGGCCGCGGCTACCCAGCCTGACTCACGGAGGATTCTCAGCACCGGACGGAGGTCCGCCGGCCGGTCGGTGACCAGCAGGGCCAGGGGCTGGGGCGAGTACCGTGCTGCTCCGGCAAGCGCGGTGGCCTCCGATGTAGTGAGCCGTCCGCCGATCATCAGCAACGGACCGGGCGTCCGTCCGCCGGCAAGACCGTCGAGCAGGGTGTCGCCGAACGGCTCTGCGGGAAGGGGATCCGCCGTCTGGGCCGGTGCGGGGGCCGCGGGCTGCAGACCCAGACCGGCCAGGCCCTCCGCCAGGTTGTGTACGCCGTCTGATCCGCCGAACCCGGATTCATCAGCGTCAACCGCGGAAGGGGAGTGCAGCAGGCCGGGGGACGAGGACTCATCCACGAAACGGACGCTGTAGCCCCCGTCGGAGAAGTGGACGGCGCCGGAGATGACGGCGGAAACCGCCCACTCGAAGGACTCGGTGGTCAGCAGTTCCCGGGAATCATCGGAGCCAGGCAGGGCTCCCGCACCGTAGGCTGCCGCCCTCTGGTCCAGCAGGATGGATGCGGTAGGTGCCGTGACGGGTTCTTCCTGCCGCACCATCAGCTCGCCGTGCCGGGCTGTCGCGGGCCAATGCACGCGGCGCATAGGGTCGCCGTACCGGTACTCGCGGGTGGTGGCGTCGTCTTCGCTGGGGGTGCCGCGGCGTCTGCTCGGCGAGGTGCCCTCGGTTCCCCTTGCCCCGGACAGGGCGAGCACCGGCAGGTCCTGGGGTGCGGGGGCAACAGCCAGCTGGTCGGTCCCGCCCAGGGTGTGGACCGTTTTCGCAAGGCCGAAGGGGTCCAGGAACTCCGCCGTGACCGGGCCGATGGCGTACAGCCCGCGCCGGCTTGAGCGCAGCCGGTATTCGTAGGTGCTGGCTCTGCCGTCAGCGGCCAGACCGGACGGGAAATGGAATTCCGGACTCCGGCCGAAACGCAGCGGAAGTCCCTCACGCATGGTCGCTGAGGGTATCTGGCTCCCACGGCAGCGGATGCTGAGTTGCACTGTGGCTGCCGTGCCGGTTTCCGTCAGCGGCGGCGTGAAGGTCCTTTCGACGTCGAAGCCCGGCTTGGCCAGCCGCAGCAGGACCGCGGCGGCAAGCGGCAGCCCCATCAACAGGACGGCAACAGCAAGCAGATCCCTGCGCCCGAGCACCCCTGCCGCCAGAAGGAACGCAGCCCCGGCGCTTAGCAGGCCCCATCCGCGAGGCGTGAATAAGCCCGTGAGGGAGGGAATCTGCATGGCTGCCTTTCACTTGGCGGGGAGCGGGGCGCAGGCTGTTACCGGCGTGAGCGCTCCGGTGCCGTTCGGGGAACCGGAACGGAGTCGATAACGGCAGCGATGCAGCTGGAGGCGCTTTCACCGGCACCGGCCGCTCTGCGGTGCAGCAGGAGGCGGTGCGCAAGCACGGAATCCGCCAGCCCGGCGACGTCGTCGGGCAGGACGAAATCCCTGCCGTCCAGCGCCGCCATGGCCTTGGCCGCCCGCAGCAGCTGCAGCAGTGCCCGCGGGCTGGCCCCCAGACGCAGGTCCGGATGCTCGCGGGTAGCCCGGCCCAGCGCCACCGTGTAATCCTTGACGGCTGCCGACACGTAGATATCACGCACGCGGGCAATCATCGCCTGTGTCTCGTGCAGATCCACCACTGGGGCTATGCCTTCCAGGGGCGAACCCGCCTGGTGGTTTTCCAGCATGTCCGCTTCGGACCGGGCATCCGGGTAACCAAGTGAAATCCGGGCCATAAACCTGTCACGCTGGGCTTCGGGCAGCGGATAGGTGCCCTCCATGTCAATGGGATTCTGTGTGGCCACCACCATAAACGGGGCGGCCAGCCGGTGAGTGCCGCCGTCCACTGTTACCTGTTGCTCCTCCATGCACTCCAACAACGCGGACTGGGTCTTGGCGGAGGCCCGGTTGATTTCGTCCGCTATCACGACGTTGGCGAACACCGGGCCCTGCCGGAACTCGAAGCGGTGGCTGTCCTGGTTGTAGATGGACACGCCGGTGACGTCGGAGGGCAGCAGATCCGGGGTGAACTGGATACGGCTGACCGTGCAGTCGATGGTCCGGGCCAGGGCTTTGGCCAGCATGGTCTTCCCGACTCCGGGCACATCCTCCAGCAGCACATGCCCCTGCGCCAGCAGCACGGTGAGGACAAGGCGGGCGGCCTCCTCCTTCCCGTCAATCACTGTCCCGATTGCTGACAGGATGCCGGCCGCCTGGTGCTGGAAGGATTCGGGATCCGCGGCATAGGTCGGGGAGTGGAGCGCAGTGCCTGCTGATGAGCCGGTGGAAGGAAGACCGTGGAGGGACGCCGCGGCGGCAGAGGGGATTGGAGCGTCCATGGACACCTTCCGTGCTGGGCATTAGGCGGCAAGAGCCGTGAGCGGCTGCAAGGTCCTGAATACTGGCGCATTATCCGAACCCCGGACAGGCCAGCAGCCGCCGGCGGGACTTGTCCGTCCAGAGTACAAGCTCCCTTAGGCTTAAGAACATGAGTAAATGCAGCGGATATGTTCCGGGCAGCACACCGGCAGCCTACCTTCCGGAAGGAACCGGCGCGGATGCGGTGCGGCATAAGGGGAAGGGCTACCCGCCCGCTCCGGAACCGCTGCCGGTTCCGGTCATGGACAATCACACCCACTTCGACTTCCCGGCGGGTGATTTCCGGGTCGCCCTCGGGGCAGCACTCGACGCGGCCGAGGCCGCGGGGGTGAAGGGCGCCATCCAGGTAGGAACGGATCTGGAATCCTCCCGGTTTACCGCGAAGGCAGTCGACGCCGATCGCAGGCTCCTCGGCGCAGTGGCCATCCACCCGAATGACGCCCCGCAGCTGGCGGCGGAGGGAACCCTGGACGCGGCGCTCGCCGAAATTGAAGCTCTCGCAGCCCATCCGAGGATCCGGGCCATCGGGGAAACCGGGCTGGATTATTTCCGGACAGGCGAGGACGGACTCGAACGCCAACAGTATTCGTTCCGCCGGCATATGGACATCGCCAAGCGGCTCGGCCTCGCACTGCAGATCCACGACCGTGATGCCCACGCCGACGTCGTGCGGCTGCTGAAGGAGGAGGGCGCCCCGGACACGGTGGTGTTCCACTGTTTCTCAGGCGACGCGGAACTGGCTCGGATCTGCAACGAGAACGGCTGGTACATGTCCTTCTCCGGGACAGTGACATTCAAGAACTCGCACGGCCTGCACCAGGCGCTCGCCGAGGCTGACAGGAACCTGCTCCTGGTTGAAACCGACGCCCCGTTCCTTACGCCCCATCCGCACCGGGGCCGCCCGAATGCCAGCTACATGGTTCCTTACACGGTGCGTTTCATGGCTGACCGGCTGGACCTGACTGCGGCCGAACTGGGGGAGTCCCTGGCGGCCAATACCGAGCGGGCCTACGGCTCCTGGACGGATACCCGGAGTGCGGCCGCGACCGCGGAAGCTGCTCCCGGCGGCACCCGCGGAGCCCATCCGGAGCGGTAGGCGCGGGCAGGTACCGGAAGACGGGAGCCCGGACACCTCGTTTGCCCTTACATCACGGTTCGGTTACGGTAGGGAGCTATTAGCCGGGGTCGGGGAAGGCATCCGGACTAGTTTGGTGTCAAGACCGCGAACGGAACCTGGTTCCGACGCGGGAATTGCAGGTTCCCTGTCTGCGTCAGCAGGCGTGGGGTTGTTGCGGCTGAGTGCCGTAACTGCCGCGCCGTGACGGGTTGGGGACCTTTTGCCGCTACGCCTGTGTCAGGCGCGGGTTCCTTCCTGCCTTTGGCAGGAAACGGGCAGCCGCGTCCGCGCACTTAAATCCCCGTGCCCGGATGCTGTGACAGTTTGGGAACCCGTGGCAAATTCACTCGCAAAGCGTGGGGTAAAGATTATTGCGCAGGCCGCCGTTATGGTCTGTCTGGTGCTGGGGCTGGTCGCGTTTGTCGGCGCCTCCAAATCAGTAGTGCTGACAGTTGACGGCGAAAGCCAGGAAGTGCAGACCTTCGGGGGCACAGTGGCCGACGTCCTGCAAAAAGCCGATATCTCCCTAACCTCCGCTGACCGGGTAAGCCCCGAGCCCGCCCAGGCGCTCGAAGACGGCACCACGGTAGAGGTCCAGCGCGCCCGCGCCGTGGATGTCACCCTCGACGGCAACGGGACCACCGTGCACACCACGGGCGAGACCGTCGCGGACCTGGTGAGTGAGCTCCGGGTCTCCTCCAATTCCGCGGTTTCGGCATCATTGGATACGTCGCTGGCACGACTCACCGGCGGAGTGTCGATCTCCACACCCAAAACGGTCTTCGTGACCGTGGACGGCAAGAGCCACGAGCGGAACACCACCGCCACCAGCGTCCGGGACCTGCTGAACGAGTCCGGTGTCGTTCTGGGTGCCGCCGACCAGGTATCCGCACCCGCAGATGCGGCCCTGGTGGATGGTATGGGCATTAAGGTCACCCGGATCTCCGCCGGCGTGGAGGAAACCGAGAAGGAAGCCCTTCCGCATTCCACAGCAGAGGTTCCCGACGCCGAGATGTTCGAAGGCGAAAAGAAGGTCACTACGGCAGGCGTGGACGGAGAACGCACGCGCGTTTTCGCCGTGACGGTAGTCGACGGACGTGAAGTCAGCCGCACGCTGGTCAGCGAAACGGTTACCCGTGAGCCGGTAGCCGAGGCTGTTGCCACCGGCACGAAGAAACGTCCTGCCCCTGAAGCCAAGCCGGCGGCCGGGTCCGGTGCCGCGCCCTCTTCAGGAACCTGGGCTGCGCTGGCACAGTGCGAATCCGGCGGCAACTGGCACATCAATAACGGCAACGGGTATTACGGCGGCCTGCAGTTCAGCAGCGGCAGCTGGCTCGGCGCCGGCGGCGGAGCATACGCGCCCGTGGCCAGTGCTGCGACACCGGAGCAGCAGATAGCCGTGGCGGAAAAGCTGCGTGCCAACGGGGGCTGGGGCCACTGGCCGTCTTGCGCAGCCAAGCTGGGCCTGCTCTAACACCTACCGCGGCAGGCCCGGCCCGATGCGCCCGGTGCTGACCCGGTGGGCCAGGCCTGCCACATGAGCAGCGCGGTCCGCGGCTCCTACCGACCGGAAGCGCTGCTCACTGTCGGCCAGGTAGGCCGAGCCGTCTTCGGGCCGGCCGGTGCGCGCCAGGGCCAGTCCAAGGTGAAGGGCAACCTCGCCGGAAGTCTGTGGCGGGAGTTCCTCCCGCCGGGCGTAAACGTCGGAGAGCATCCCTACGGCCAGCGTATGGTCACCGTTCAGGTCCAGCCAGATGCCACGGCTGTGCACCAGTTCCAGTTGCGCTGAGACCGGCAGCCCCACCACGGCCGTGGCCGCCTCGGCATGCTCAATGCACGCCAGGGTCTCGCCGTCATGGATCCCGGCAGCCAGTCGCATGGCAGCCGTGCCGCTGTTGAACCGCGCCCACAGTTCGACGTCGGCCCCTGGCTGGAGCAGGCCCGCCGCGGCACGGTGGTGCCGGAGCCCGCCGGCAGGATCTCCGCGCCGGAAGGCCACGTTCCCGACGGCCCAGAACGCCTTCCCCTTGGCCTGACGCCCCATCCCTCCCTCGAGCAGGGGCAGCATAAGGGTGCTGCAGTACTCCCAGGCTTCATCCAGCCGGCCGGCTTCCGCCAGCGCACACACCAGGGCCTCGGAAGCGTCAAGGAACACTTCCGGCCCCAGCCCCTGGCGGTGCGCTGCCCGGACGGCGGCGCGGGCGTGGGTGATGGCCGCGCCGAGGTCCCCGAGCCCGAGCCAGGCCGAGGAGAGCAACGTCTCCGCCTGTGCCTTCAGTCCCTGTTCCTCCCCGGCCAGCGGGTGGTACGCCAGCAGTGCCGTCGCCCGGATGCAGTCCCGAAAAGCATGGACCGTGTGCAGGCAGCGGGCGCCCAGATAGGTCATCGCCCACCAGCCGGCTGAATCACCGATGGTCCGCGACGCACCCGCGGCTGCACCGGAGAGCCGAAGGGCTTCCGGGTAATCGCGTTCATCCAGGCACTGCCTGGCGGAAAGAGCCAGAAACAACGGGCTGTCCTGGAGTCGGCCCGGCCAGGGGCCGGCACGTCCCGGTACAGCAGCGAGCCGCTCGGCGAACAGCTCGACCGCTCGCGGCGCGGGTTCCCGCCTGCCGGTTTCGTAGAGGGATATCTCATGCGGCGCATAGATGCCGTTTCCGAGTTCTGCCTGTGTAAGGCGCCGGTCCAAGCGTTCCGAGCGCAGCTGTTCACCGAATGATTTGCCCATTCCGTTCCCGCCAATCCCCGGGTATGCGGCACGCTGTAGGGGGCCGCAGGTGCGCTCGATGCTACCGGTCGGGGAATGGCTGGGGCAGAGCATGAAGCGCTTATCGGGGGTAAACCAGCCAACTGGTTTTTCCTCGACGGGGACCAGGTCCTGACCCGGGGATCCGGGACCGTCGGGACCGGCCGTGGGCGGCCCCCGGGGATGCCTGCCGGCTCGGGCGGGTACCCCCGCTCCGCTAGTATTACTGGGTGAGTGAATCCGAACCTGCCCCCCGATCATCGGTCCCTGCGCTCCTTGGCGCCTCGGATATCCGGGCGCTGGCAGAGGAACTTGGCGTCCGGCCAACCAAGACGCTCGGACAGAACTTTGTTATTGACGGCAATACCATCCGCCGGATTGTGGCGGCAGCGGATATCCAGCCGGGGGAGACAGTTCTTGAGGTCGGTCCCGGCCTGGGTTCGCTGACCCTCGGCCTGCTGGACGCCGCGGAAACGGTGGTGGCGGTGGAAATTGACCCTGTCCTCGCCGGCAGGCTGCCCGCTACCGTGGCTGAACGCCGCCCGGAAGCCGCGCACCGGCTCCACGTGGTCCTGGGCGACGGCATGCGGATCACCGAACTGCCTGCCCAGCCCACGGCACTGGTTGCCAATCTGCCCTACAACGTGGCGGTTCCGGTGGTGCTGCATCTGTTGGAGCACTTCCCTTCGCTGCAGCATGGCCTCGTAATGGTCCAGGATGAGGTGGCGGACCGGATGGCCGCCAAGCCGGGCTCGAAGACGTACGGTGTTCCCTCGGTCAAGGCAGCCTGGTACGGCACCATGCGCAAGGCCGGTGTGATTGGCATGAACGTTTTCTGGCCGGCTCCGAAGATCGCGTCCGGGCTGGTGGGATTCACCCGCCACGACCCGCCGCAGACCCGCGCCAGCCGGCAGGAAGTGTTCGCCGTAATCGATGCAGCGTTCGCCCAGCGCCGCAAAACGCTGCGCGCCGCTCTCGCAGGGTGGGCAGGCAGCCCGGCCGAGGCGGAGACAGCCCTCCGCACCGCCGGCGTGGATCCGAGCGCCCGCGGCGAGGTCCTGGACATCGCCGCCTTCGCCCGCATCGCCGAGGCACGAAAGGCCCTCCTTGCCTGAGGAAAGCACGATGACCCCGGCCCCATCCGCTTCCGTCCGTGTGCAGGCTCCCGGGAAGATCAATGTTTCCCTCAAGGTCGGTCCGCCGAGGCCGGACGGCTACCACAGCGTCGCCAGCATCTACCTGGCCGTGTCCCTCTTTGAGGAAGTTACGGCAACGGAGTGGGACGGGGACGGGGTCCGGGTCAGCCTCAGTGACCCGGACGGCCGGGTTCCGCTCGAAGGCATCCCGCAGGACGCGGATAATCTGGCCGCCCGTGCGGCGCGTGCCGTGGCGAAGCGTGCCGGCCGCAGCCCCCGCGTCCACCTGCACATCGCCAAACGAGTGCCGGTTGCCGGCGGAATGGGCGGCGGATCGGCCGATGCCGCAGCTGCCCTCGTGGCTTGCAACGAACTGTGGAACGCCGGCCTCAGCCGCCGTGAGCTGGCTGAACTCGCAGCCGGCCTCGGAGCCGACGTACCGTTCTCCCTGATGGGCGGGGTCGCAGCAGGACTGGGCGTGGGGGACAGGCTGACTCCGGTCGCGGCGGCGGCGCCGCTGCACTGGGTCCTGGTCCCGGCCGGCTACGGTCTGTCCACCCCGAAGGTTTATGCCGAGACGGACCGCCTCCGCGCGGATACTGCCGTGGCCGAACCTGTTCAGGCGGATCCGGACGTCCTGGCGGCCATCGCCTCCGGGAACCCCGGGGAGCTGGCCGGCGTTTTAGCCAATGACCTGCAGCCGGCGGCCCTGGAGCTGGCACCGCAGCTGGAACCCGTTCTGGCGGCCGGGACCCGGCTGGGCGCCCTGGCCGGCATGGTGTCCGGCTCCGGACCCACCCTTGCGTTCCTCGCCTCCGATGAAACCGGTGCGGCAGCCCTGGCCGCCGCTCTGCGTGCCGAGGGACATGGCGCACTCGCCGTTCACGGCCCGGCCGCCGGCGCCGTCGTCCTTCCGGAGGCCGCCCCCGAATCACCGACGTACAGAAAGTAGTTCCGATTGGCACACCTGCTTGGTGCTGAGAACCTCAGCATTTCCTTTGGCACCCGCACCATCCTCGACGGCGTCTCCCTCGGCCTGGAGGAGGGCGACCGGATCGGCATGGTCGGACGCAACGGCGACGGCAAGTCCACGCTCATGAGCCTGCTGGCCGAACGCCAGACCCCGGACGAGGGCAGGGTCACCCGGCGCCGCGACGTCACCGTGGGCTACCTGGACCAGACGGACGTGCTGGACGGGGACCTGACCGTCGGGCAGGCGATCGTGGGGGACGCCGCCGACTACGAGTGGGCCTCGAACCCCCGGATCCGTGACGTGATGAGCGGGCTGGTCCAGGAAGTGGACTGGAACTCACGGGTATCCTCCCTTTCCGGCGGCCAGAAGCGCCGGGTGGCGCTGGCCAAGCTGCTTACCGGCGACGACGACGTCATCATGCTTGACGAGCCCACCAACCACCTCGATGTGGAAGGCGTGGCGTGGCTGGCCCGGCACCTGAAGCAGCGCTGGCGCCCCACCGACGGCGGGCTGCTGGTAGTCACCCACGACCGCTGGTTCCTGGACGAAATCTGCACCCGGACCTGGGAAGTCCACGACGCCGTCGTGGATCCGTTCGACGGCGGATACGCCGCCTATGTGCTGGCCCGCGCCGAACGGGACCGGATGGCCTCCGTGGTGGAGAGCAAACGCCAGCAGCTGGTGAAGAAGGAACTGGCCTGGCTGCGCCGGGGCGCGCCGGCACGGACCGCCAAACCCAAGTTCCGCATTGAAGCAGCCAACAACCTCATCGCTGACGTGCCTGAACCGCGTGACACCCTGTCCCTGAATAAAATGGCCACCGCCCGGCTGGGCAAGGACGTGCTGGACCTGGAGAACGTGTCCCTGCGGTTCGGGGACATGGACCTCTTCAGGAACATCACCCTGCGCCTGGCGCCGGGGGAGCGGCTGGGACTGGTGGGCGTGAACGGCGCAGGGAAAACCACGCTGCTGCGGCTGCTGAACGGTGAGATCGAGCCCACTGCAGGCCGGCTGAAGCGCGGCAAGACCGTCCAGACGGCCGTGCTGTCCCAGGAAGTGCGCGAGCTGGATGAGGTCGCCGACCAGCGGGTCATCGAGGTCATTGAAAACGAAAAGCGCGTCTTCAATGTCGGCGGGCGCGAGCTCTCGGCCGGACAGCTGGTGGAACAGCTCGGGTTCTCAGCACAGCGCCAATGGACGCCCGTGAAGGAGCTCTCCGGCGGTGAGCGCCGCCGGCTGCAGCTGCTGAGGCTGCTGGTGGGCGAACCGAACGTACTGATGCTGGACGAACCCACCAATGACCTGGATACCGACACCCTCGCCGCGGTTGAGGACGTGCTGGACGGCTGGCCCGGCACCCTCGTAGTCGTCTCGCATGACCGCTATCTGCTCGAACGCGTGACGGACCACCAGATGGCCCTGCTCGGCGACGGGAAGCTGCGCGGACTGCCAGGCGGCGTGGATCAGTATTTGGAACTGCGGGAGCAGGCGCTGGCAGGGAATTCATCCTCTTCGACGGCGGCCCGCGGCTCTTCCCAGGCCGCCCGGGCAGCAGCCGCCGGTTCATCCCGCCCCGGCGCTGCAGGCGGCACCGCGACGGCTGTGGCAGCCGGCCCGGAGATCTCCGAAGCCGAGAAGCGCGCAGCGAAAAAGGACCTCACCCGGATTGAGCGTCAGCTCAGCAAGCTGACGGCCCAGGCAGAGAAAATCAATGCGCAGATGAGCGAGGTGACCCAGCGTTCGGCCGGAGCCGATTTTGAACTGCTTGCCGAACTCAACACCAAGCTCCAGGCCGTGGCTGCGGAGCAGGAGGATCTGGAAATGCAGTGGCTGGAGGCTTCCGAGCTGCTGGAATAGGAGCTAATCCAGCAGCCGCGGCAGGATATGTTCGCTGAGCAGCGGCGATAAATCGGTGCGCTCCGCCGCGGCTGCAGGCGAAATCCACAGGAGTTCCTCTATCTCCGCCGCAGCGGCCGGCTGCGGGCTCCCGGCGGGCAGGGTCCAGCCGAAAAGGCCGGCATCAATGAAGGTGTCCTCTTCATTGGCGGCGGGGCCGTACCAGTGCCCCAGATCCTCGAGGCCGGCGGCAGGGACAGCCAGTCCGAGCTCTTCGCCTACCTCGCGGGCCGCGGCAGCGGCAAACGATTCTCCGGGCTCAAGCTTGCCGCCGGGCTGCATGAACCGGCTGGTCCCGCGCTTGCGGACCAGCAGGATGCGGCCGGCGTCATCGCTCACCAGCACAGCCGAGATGCGCAGGACCGCCGGAGCGGTGTCCGGGAGGCCCCCGGCGGCCACGGCGGTGTCCATGTGGGAGAGCCGGGGATCTTTCTGCAGGCCAGTCAGGCCGTTCCAGGACAGGTTCACCAAATGGGCAGCCACGGTTGCCTTGTCCGGAGTCCGGGAGTCCAGCCACCACTGTCCGGTCATGGCCACCATGCCCACCAGCATCTGGGCGTACATGCCGCCCACCTCGGCGCTGAGGCCGCGGCTGCCGAACTCCTTGGCCAGAATGTGTTCCACGTCCCGGGCAATCCGCGAGAGCAGCGTGGAGAAAGTGCCGTCGGGCTGGGACGGCGGTGCATCCCGGGTGAGAATCCGGAAACCGTCGGTGTGGTTCTCGATGTAATCCAGCAGCGCATAGGCAGCCCGCTCCAACAGGACGCGGGGACCGAACGGGCCGGTCAGTGACTCGGTGATCACCTGCAGGAGACGGTTGAACTCGGCGTCCACCACCTCGGTGTAAAGCCCCTCCTTGGAGCCGAAATGCTCATACACCACGGGTTTGGACACGCCAGCCGCGGCGGCTATTTCTTCGATTGTTGCGCCGTCGAGACCGCGCAGGGCGAACAGGCTTCGTGCCACTTCGATCAGCTGGGCACGGCGCTGGACGCCGGTCATACGCAGCCGTGCGCCGCCGGCGGGAGTCTTTACCACCGCTCCAGTGTACCCATCGGGCGGCGGGCCCCTCCGGTCAACTCGCGTACGCATCGGCTCCCGTGGCAGACTAAACTCTTGTGTGCGTGGCAAGCCAGGCACATGATCCGCCCTGGTGTAATGGCAGCACCCCGGCCTTTGGAGCCGTGGAGTATAGGTTCGAATCCTATGGGCGGAACGCTGTGCTGCGGCACCCCTGGCGGGGAAGCCCGGCCGGCGACGCAGAGACCGCCCGTACCACCAAGGAGCGCCATTTCGTGACCACCAACGATGTCCTGACCAGCGGTAATTCTGCGGAGGGGCTTGCAGCGGTCATTGTTCTTGCAGCCGGCGCCGGCACCCGGATGAAGTCCCGGACCCCGAAGATCCTGCACCCCGTGGGCGGCATTTCAATGCTCGGACACGCCCTCGCCGCAGCATCGGCACTGCACCCGCGCTTCCTGGCCGTTGTGGTGCGCCACGAACGCGACATCGTGGCCGCGCATGCTGCCGGCCACGCACCGGCGGCCGTGATTGTTGACCAGGACGAGGTGCCGGGAACCGGGCGCGCCGTCCAGGTGGCTGTCTCAGCACTGGATGCCGTGAGCACACTCGAAGGCACCGTAGTGGTCACCTACGGCGACGCACCCCTGCTGGAAGCGGATACCCTGCGCAGCCTGGTCGCCGTGCATGAAACAGACGGCAACGCAGTGACGGTGCTGACCGCCCGGCTGGCCGACCCCACCGGCTACGGACGGGTGCTGCGCGCCGAAGACGGCACGGTGACCGGCATCGTCGAGCACAAGGACGCCACCGATGAACAGCGTGCGGTGGATGAGATCAACTCGGGAATCTACGCTTTCGACGCCGCCGTGCTGCGCGGCGCCCTGGAATCGGTCACCACGCAAAACTCCCAGGGCGAGATGTACCTGACCGATGTCCTGGCCATCGCCCGGAATGCCGGTGGCCGGATCGCTGCCATGGTGACGGAGGATCAGTGGCAGGTGGAAGGGGCCAATGACCGGGTCCAGCTGGCCGCCCTGAACGCAGAACATAACCGGCGAATCCTGGAAAAGTGGATGCGTGCCGGGGTTACCATCACGGACCCCGCCACCACCTGGATCGATTCGACCGTAACCCTGGCCGAAGACGTCACCATCCTTCCCGGCACGCAGCTGCACGGGAGCACCAGTATCGCCCGTGACGCCGTCGTCGGCCCGGATACCACCCTGACGGACGTCCAGGTGGGCGAAGGCGCATCAGTGGTCCGCACGCACGGCAGCGACGCGGTCCTGGGTGCCGGTGCCAGCGTTGGTCCGTTCGCCTACCTGCGTCCCGGCACCGTGCTGGGCGTGAAGGGCAAGATCGGGACCTTCGTGGAAACCAAGAACGCCAACATCGGTGACGGCTCCAAGGTTCCCCACCTTTCCTATGTGGGGGACGCCACCATCGGTGAGCAGTCCAACATCGGTGCCGCCTCCGTTTTCGTCAACTACGACGGCGTCAACAAGCACCACACAACCATCGGATCGCACGTGCGGATGGGCAGCGACAACATGTATGTGGCGCCCGTCACCGTGGGCGACGGGGCGTACAGTGGAGCCGGAACGGTGGTCCGCAAGGACGTCCCGGCCGGTGCCCTGGCCATCAATGTCGCCCCGCAGCGCAACCTGGATGGCTGGGTGCAGGCCAATCGGGCCGGCACCGCCGCCGCAGAGGCCGCCGCAGCGGCCCTTTCAGCTTCTTCCCCCACAGGTAACCCCACGCGAGAAAGCGACCACGAATGAGCAGCGAAATCACCTCCAAGGGTGAAAAGAAGCTCGTCCTAGCCACAGGACGGGCCCATCCAGAGCTGGCAGAGGAAATTGCACGCTGCCTGGATACGGATCTGCTGCCGCTGGCTGCGTATGACTTCGCCAACGGCGAGATCTACGTCCGGCCGAACGAGAGCGTGCGCGGTACCGACGCCTTCGTGATCCAGGCCCACCCGGCACCGCTGAACAACTGGCTGATGGAACAGCTGATCATGATCGACGCGCTCAAGCGGGCCTCGGCCCAGCGCATCACCGTGGTTTCCCCGTTCTACCCGTATGCCCGGCAGGACAAGAAGGGCCGCGGCCGCGAACCCATCTCCGCACGCCTGATCGCCGACCTGTACAAAACGGCCGGCGCGGACCGCATCATGAGCGTGGATCTGCACACCGCGCAGATCCAGGGCTTCTTCGACGGTCCGGTGGATCACCTGATGGCCATCCCGCTGCTGGCTGATTACATCCGCACCCGGGTGGATGCCACCAACGTCACCGTGGTCTCTCCGGATACCGGCCGCGTCCGCGTTGCCGAGCAGTGGGCCGAACGCCTCGGCGGTGCGCCCCTCGCGTTCGTGCACAAGAGCCGCGACCTGACTGTGCCCAACCAGGCCGTGTCCAAGCAGGTAGTGGGACAGATCGAGGGCCGTACCTGCGTGCTCATCGACGACATGATCGACACCGGCGGAACCATTGCAGGTGCCGTACGCGTGCTGAAGGAAGCCGGCGCGAAGGATGTCATCATCGCCGCCACGCACGCCGTGCTCTCCGATCCTGCCGCACGGACGCTGGCTGAGTCCGGTGCGCGGGAAGTGGTGGTTACCAATACGCTGCCCATCCCTGCCGCCAAGCGCTTCGAGCAGCTCACCGTCCTCTCCATTGCGCCGATGATTGCCCGGGCCATCCGGGAAGTCTTCGAAGACGGATCAGTGACCAGCCTCTTCGACGGCAAGGTCTAAGCGGTACCGCTGCGCAGACAGGGCGCCCGTCCGGACTTCGGTTCGGGCGGGCGCCTGTGTGCTGGTAGCATTAAGCCCGATGCCTAGGCGAGGGAGCGGCCCGGAAGAATCCGGGCGGACTCCGTTATCGACGGTGGCTGGCAACTTCTGACCGTACAGGGACCGGATTCCCCCGTTCCGCATGCTGTACGGTGCACTGTTCCGAAACCGGCGCCTACGCCCATGGACAGCCGACACGGCACCCACGGAACACCACATACAGGAGTAGCAATGTCTGAGCAGAAGCTCGCAGGAACCACCCGCACCGACTTCGGCAAGGGAGCGGCCCGCAAGGCCCGCGTCGCCGGCCAGATCCCCGCTGTCATCTACGGCCACGGTGCCGACGTTATGCACATCCTGCTGCCCGCCAAGGCCACCACCCTGGCAGTCCGCACCTCCAACGCCCTGCTGGAGATCGACGTCGACGGCGAGTCCCACCTGGCCCTGGCCAAGGACATCCAGCGCGATCCGATCAAGCAGATCATCGAGCACATCGACCTCCTGACCGTCCGCAAGGGCGAAAAGGTCGAGGTTGAGGTCAATGTCCACGTAGAAGGCGAACTCGCCCCGGGCTCGGCCGTCTTCAACCAGGAAGCCAACACCGTCCTGGTTGCCGCAGACGCCACCAACCTGCCGGAGACCATCGTCGTCAGCATCGAAGGCCGCACCGCCGGCGAGCACATCTACGCCAAGGACCTGCAGCTGCCCTCCGGCGTCGAGCTGCTGCTTGATCCCGAGACCATGGTCATCAACATCTCCGAGTCCACTGTTCAGGATCTGGGCGAGTCCGCTGACGCCCCGGCCGAGGGCGACGTGGCCCCGGAAGTTGTCGAGAACTAATACCGCGTGAGCAGCAACACCTGGCTTGTAGCCGGGCTCGGGAACCCCGGGCCCGGCTACAGCCGTAACCGGCACAATGTCGGTCAGATGGTTCTGGATGAACTGGCCGCACGCATGGGTGGCAGGTTCAAATCCCACAAGTCACGTGCCCAGATTCTTGAAGGCAGGCTGGGGATCGGCGGCCCGCGGGTGGTCCTGGCCAAGCCGCTGACGTATATGAATCTCTCCGGCGGACCGGTCTCCGCCCTGTCAAAGTTCTTCGACATTGATCCGGAGCAGATTGTCGCAGTCCATGACGAGATAGACATTCCGTTCAACACCATCAAGCTCAAGCGCGGCGGCGGCGAGGGCGGACACAACGGACTGCGCGACATGAGCAAAGCCCTGGGTACCAAGGATTACCTGCGGGTCCGTGTGGGCGTCGGCCGCCCTCCGGGACGTATGGACACTGCCGACTATGTCCTCAAGGATTTCTCCGGCACGGAGGCAAAGGAACTTCCCTTCCTGGTAGGCGACGCTGCGGACGCAGTTGAGCTGCTCCTTTCCGAAGGGCTGACCGCCGCCCAGCAGAAGTTTCACACCAGCGCCTGACGCCGTCGCGGCGTAGGTAGCCGGCAGCAGAGAATGGGGTAGTTTTCCAGCGCCCGGAAGTCCGCCCGGCCATTGTTTCGCTTCTGTAACGGGGCCTAAAATGGAACCAGCCGTTAGGGCTCCCAAAGCGGGGCCGGCGTCGGGAGGCCTCCGAGACTGGGCCACCCCCATCCCGGCGCCGGTCCCTTTAACACCGTCTCCTAGTGCGCCGCCTTTAGTCCATCCCTTAACGCACCGCCTTGGCGGGATTATTGCGGGTGTGCTTTGCAGGACGTCGGTTTCCTCCCCCGGAACATGCGTTTGTATCTAGACGTGGCACGGGCGCAGGCGTATGCTCCAAGCCACTGAGCATACTGACCGGTAGCTACCGATAGCTGTTGAATCCGTGATCCGGATGTCTCGCTAGCGTTTTTGGGGGCTGGGGCTGACCCATGAAGAATGCGTCTAATGTCGCTGACCTGGTGGGACGCGCCGCCACGTTGGACAAGCTGTGCGAAAGCCTGACTGCAGGCGGCGCAGGGGCCATCATTCTGGGCCGTGCAGGCGTCGGCAAGACCGCCTTCCTCCGGGCTGCAGCGGATCGCTTGCAGGCCGATTTCCACATCGTGTATCTGCGGGGGAGCGCGATTTCGGCGCAGACACCCTACGGCGCTCTTTCCGTCCTGATCAGTGAGCTTCCCGAATCGGTGGCAGACAACCCCCTCCGGCTCCTGCAGGAGCTGAGCCGGAGTCTTGCTGCGAAGGCCCGGGGCCTGAGGGTCCTGCTTGCTGTAGACAACGCCGATCGTTTGGACCGGTCAACCTGCATGGTGTTGTCCCAGCTGCTGCGGCGGGGAAGCATTGCGGTACTGGCAGCGGCCTCCCTCAGATGGGAGGCCGGGGATGAGCTGCTGGATCTTTGGAGCGAGGGGCTGCTGGAGCGCCTGGAGCTGGAGGCGCTTTCGGAGCGGCAGACCAGGGACCTGATGCAGCAGATGCTCGGTGGCACGGTCTCCTCGCTTGCAGCAGGGACAATGTGGCGCGAGGGGGAGGGAAGCCCCAGGTACATCCGGCTCATGACCGGGCAGCAGGTGCTGTCCGGCACCCTGATGAACCGGGGCGGTGTCTGGGTTCGGACCGCCCCGTTTATCCCCACGGGAGATATCAGTGAAGTAGTGGACACGGTCCTGGACCGGCTCGATGCCCGGGAGCGGAGGTTCGTGGAAATCCTTGCGCTGTGCGCCGGCATGCCGATGGCCACGGCCCTGGGCCTGGTTCCGTCGAGCGTCATCGACCTGCTTGAAGAGCAGCAGGTTATAGAGGTTGGCGGCCGGGGTCCGCGGGTAGCGCTTGCTGCCGGAACCGGCGCGAGCATCATTGCCGAGAGTATGGCTCCGGGCCGGAAGCGGCACCTGTGGGAGGAGGTTTCCTCCCTGATGGATCCCGCGGCAATGGAGCCGGCGGAGCTGGTGTCCTACGTTTCATGGACCATGGCCTGCGGGGAACTGCCGGCACCGGATGATGCCCGTCGGGCCGCATATGAAGCCAACAACAACGCCGACGGGCGGTCCGCCCTCAGGTTTGCACGGGCGGTGCCGTCTGATGTGCGCGGCCAGGAACTGGTGCTCGAAGAGCTCCGTGCCCTTTATGCCCTCGGCGATCTGGAGGAAGCGGTACGCGTTTTCCAGGGGATCGAACAGCGGCTCGATCCCGCCAGGAGGAGCAGCTACGTTCCGCTCCTGCTGCTGCATGCCCGGGCGCTGTCCCGGCTGCCCGGCGCAGGTGACCCCGCACCGGTACTGGCAGCGATCGAGGCAACTCGTCCGGAAGCAGGAGATACCGCGGATCATGAGGCAGCGGCAGTGCTGGTGAAAGCCTCGCTCGCAGCTGACCGCGGAAACCCCGGCGGGGTCCATACAGAACTGGCACAACTGGCCGCAGACCGCCGGCTAAGTCCATCGACCCGGATTCAGGTGCGCGTCCTCCAAGCGAACACCCTGGCGTTGTCCGGTCAACTTCATGAGGCCTTGGAAATAGTCGAAGGACTTGGCGCCCCGTTGGAGTATCCGGTGACCGCGAGGAGTTCAGAAGAGGTCTGTACACGCATTTTCGACACCTATCTGCTTGCAGGCGAGCTCGAGCGGGCCGCCGAATTTGTCCGGGCCTTCGATGAGGCCGGCATCCGGCCCTCCTATCATGGCAGCGCCGGTGAACTGGCGCAGGCACTGCTGGCGGTCTGGAAAGGCCAGCGTGCCGCTGCAGCCGAGGCACTTGCGGGCGGTGTCGGTCAGCTTGCCGTCCACGATCCCCGGGACATGATGCCGCTGGCAAGAACATTGACCGCGTGGATCCACCGGCAACAGGGGCAGAACTCCGCTGAGGCCGGGGAACCCGCCGAGTCACACCGGCCAAAATTTTTGCCCGATAGTTTCCGGCGCTTTCAGATCTCGTATTTCTCCATCCTTGCCGGGGACCTCGACCGTGAAACCTGCTGCAGGTTGCTGCGGACGGAGGCGATCCAATCCGAGGGAGAGGGAAACACCGCATATGCCCTGCATTTCCTGGCTGCGGCCTTGCGGTTTGGCGACCGGGAGGCAGCAGCCGCGATCCTCCGGCTGCATCGGGATACCCACGGGCGCTTCGGCACGCTGCTGCGGGAATATGCGGCGGGCCTGCTTCAGGCCGATCCGGACCGTTTGACCGCGGCGGCCCGGGGTTTTGGCGGCCTGGGGCAGCATCAGCTGTGTCTGGCAGCTGCCCGGACGGCAGCGGAACTATTGTCCGCGGGCACCGCGGAGGAGGACCGCAGGCTGGCAAGGACAGCAAGAGACCTGGCGAATTCAAGCCTTCGCCGGATGGAACATGCCGGGGGACAGAGGGAAACGCTGGCAGAATTGAGCGAATTTGAAGCTGATCTTGCGCATCGTGCGGTTACGATGGCGACCACTTCGCAAATAGCCCGGGAGCTTAACCTGTCTCCTCGAACCATCGAGTGGCATCTGGGCAAGATCTTTGCCAAGCTCCACGTCTCCGGGCGTGCCGAGCTTGCCGAAGTTCTGGCCTGAAGCCGACGTTGGGGGGGGGGAATGGGAATGCACGGGTCGAACCTGCGGTCACTGGCAGGCAGGGATGATGTTCTTGCCGCCGTGCTTCAGAGTCTCCGGCGTCCGGGTGGGTACGGCGCCGTTGTCGCGGCCGAAACGGGTCTGGGTAAGACCGCTGTCGGGGCTGCTGCGGCTCGTGCGCTGAACACCGAAACCCCGGTGTACTGGGTTTACTCCAGCCCGGCCCTGACGGCCGTGCCATACGGTGCGCTTGCTGCCCTGCTGCCTGACCTTGCACCGGAGGAGACAGGATCGCCGCTGGCGGTTATGCGTGCCCTGACCGCGCGGCTTGATCTCCATGCCCGTCCGGGCCGGACTCCGGAAAAAACAGTACCCGTGGTGATCGTGGATGATGCCCATGACATTGACCCACCGAGCCTGGACCTCCTGGCACAGCTGCTGGATGCCGGACGTATCCGCCTGCTGATCCTCACACGCGCATTCTCCGACGTATCCGCTGTACTTCCGCATATGTGGGACGGACAGCTTAGCCGCCACCGGCTGACGGCACTGACAGAAGCCGAAACCCAGCAGCTGTGCGAAGAGGAACTTCAGGGGCAGATCAGTGCCACCGCCGCCATAGAACTGGCCCGCCTGACCGGTGGGAATCCCATGTATCTGCTGGCACTGATCGAGGAATCCGTGCGAAGCGGCGTACTCCTCCAGCGGCACGGAATCTGGGTCCTTTCGGACGCCGGGCCACCATTGGGTGGAAGGGTGGGAGACCTGGTCAAAGCCCAGCTGAGAGGCTTGGCGGCTGAGGACCGCGCCACCCTGGAATCCATCTGCCTCGCTGAACCGCTTCCGTTGTCCGTTGCGTTTGAATTGAAAATGCACAGTTCCGTAGACACACTTGTGGAGTTGCTTCTCATTCAAGTGGTAACGGAAGAGGACGGCCGCACCGCGCTCCGGCCGCTGCATCCGCTTTACGGCGAGGTTATCCGCCGCATGGTTCCGGCGGCCCGCAGCTCCAGGTTGCATAAACAGCTGCAGGAAGTACTGCCCGGTGTGTGCGTGGGAGCTGAAGGGCTGGTGCGCTGGGTCGCATGGTCCCTGGACCTGGGCGCCCCGGTCCAGGCGGATGCATTGTTGAAGGCTGCAGATGCCGCCAATAACCGGTCAAACCCCCGCCTGGCACTGCGAATGGCCGATGCCGCCGCCGGGGGACCGCAGCAGGTCCAGGCTCGGATACAGAAGGCACGTGCCCTGCTGCAGCTGGGAGACGCGGATGCTGCCGCAACAGCGGCAGCGGGAACGCTGGAAGAAGCACCGGATCTGGAAAGCCTGAAACAGGCGGTGATGGTGGAAGTGCGCCTTTCCATGGGATCTGCGGCAGGAAACGGTTGGGCAGTGGGTCTGGCCGAACGGTGGACGCGGGCCGTTGAACACCTGCCCGGAGTTTCCGCCGCCGAGGTGGTCCGCAAGGCACACGGGGGAGCGCAAATGCTTCTGCTGCTGGGCAGAGTCAGGGACGGGGATTATGCAGAGGCCGAACTTGAAATGGCCCCGGCACTGCAGCAGGCGCGCGAAAGCGGAGCCCAGGAGCGCATTCTCTTCCTTGAGGCGCTGACTGCGGAGGTCCTTCTGGCCACCGGGCGGTCCAGGTCCGCACTGGATCACAGCCGGGCAGCGATGGCCATGCTGCAGATGGAGGCGCCGGGTGCGCTGCTCTACCGCCCCTTTGTCCTACACCGTCATCTCGCCGCCCTGCTCTGGCTCGGTGAATGGGAGGAAGTCCGGGAGTGCGTGGCCTCGGCAGATTCCCCGGTGCAGCAGACACTGCTTCATCTGGCCGGAATTGCAGACTTCGCGCTCGGGCTGTCCCGTCTGCGTACCAATTCGCTGGACGCGGCCATCAGGCACTTTACCGCTGCAGCGGAGGCGGCGCAGGACAACGATACCGAGGGACTGCTTCGCCTCTCCCAGGCACTGGGATCATTCGCCGCCGGGGTGCTGGGGCAGCGTGAGCTTGCAGGGCGGCTGCTTCGTAGCGCCGAAAGCACACCGCCGCGGGGACCGCTGCAATACCAGCTGCTGGCCGAAGGCATGATTGCCGGTGCCCTGGCAGCACGGGATTCAGACGATGCTTCGCTGCAGCGGCTGCGCGATGCTGCGGATGCGGCGCAGGAGCGCTCCTGCAGCGCGGTTGAGTTTACCCTGCGGCATCTTGCCTTTCGGATCGGTGATTTCTCGGAAGCCGCCCGGTTGCTGAAAGTCTCCGAAGGCCTGGAAGGCCCCCAGGCCCCTGTCCTGAACAAAGTGGCGCGCGCCGTCGTCGACCAGGATGTGGCTGCCCTCGTGGAGTTGGCGGCGGGTCCCGACTCTGATCCTGAAATGGATCTGCTGCTTATCCGGCAGTGTCTGTATGAGGCGTTGCGGTTGGCGCGAAAGGGCAATGACAGGGCGTTGCTGAACCGCATTCAGCGCCTCGTTGGCAGGCAGGGCAGCGGACGCACGCCATTGCCGGAACTGACCCGGCGGGAACGCGATGTTGCTGCCCTGGTTGCGGCCGGCCACCGCAACGCGGAGATTGCCCGGCAGCTGAATCTCTCAGTCAGGACTGTGGAAGGGCACATTTACCGGACGTACGAGAAGCTGGGCATCAGCCGGCGTGAGGAACTCAGGGCACGTTTCCCTTCCCTGGAGGACGCAGCGGCAGACTGGAAGCCCCTGTCGCAGCCCGAGTAGTCTGCCGGGAAAACACCAGTAGGTTTTACTCGGGCGCAGCCATTGGGCACTTCGTAGGGTTGGCAATGTTACTCGGGGTTCAGCCGGCGCGGTCCTACCGGTTCTGCCTGCAGCGTTTTGAAGAACATCCGCGGTTCGGGGGGTAACAGCGGATGTCACGGCTCCGTGAATGTCACGGCAAGACACTGCCAGGCCGTACCGCTAGGCTGCTTCGGCGTCCCGAGTCCCACATACGGAGCCGGCGGCGTCGATGCCCTCTGAGACCGGGGCGTCCCCCCAGCCGCCGCCGGCTCCTTCTGTCTCTTCTTCCGACGCTTATTTTCCGTATTGGTGTGTCATAGATCGCCACCCGAGCGCTTTACTACCGGACACACGTACTCCGGCGCTATCCAGGCCCGGCGGACAGATGGAGCCCATCGATGGATCTTGCCGGCCGCCCCATGGCCCGCACCGCGACCCGTGAGGATCGGACCGCGTCGGTTCCGCCCTTATCTGCACAGCTGCTGCCGCAGGTCCAAAGTGCTGCTGCGGCAGCCGGGGATGCCCTGGCCGCCGGTAAAAGCGTGGTGGTTTCCGGTGCGGCCGGAACCGGAAAGTCAGCGGTCCTGGCCCGTGTCCTGGGACAACTCAGCGGGGAATACTCCGTGCTGCGCCTGCGTGGGGCCGCGTCCCTGTCGGAAAAACCCTTCGGCGGTCTCTTCTGGCTGCTTAGCGAGCTGCCGCCGGAGACACTGTCCAACCCGGTCTACGTGCTCCAGTTTGTCCGGCGGGTACTGGAGGAAAAGGCGGCAGGCGGCCGGCTTGTCCTGGCGATAGAGCATGCAGAGGACCTGGACTCGGTCAGCATAGCCATCCTGCTGCAGCTCTGCCGCGGGGGGTGTGCACAAATGCTCGCAACGGTCCGGAACGTGGCCGCCTGCCCGGAAGATTTTGTGCACTGGTGGGCCGGAGACCCCGTCCACCGCGAAGACCTCATTCCCCTGCGGCCAAGCGGCACCCGGCTGCTGCTCGAGGGCATGGCCGGCGCGCCTGTGTCCAGCCGCCTGCTAATGGAAGTGCAGGCACGAAGCCTGGGTAATCCGCGGCTGGCCGCCCTGTTCTTTGAAGAACAGCTCCTGGCACGGACGGTCCTCAAACGAAGGGGTATCTGGGTATGGACAGGCTCCGTCTCTTATGCCGGAACGCTGGCTGAGCGGGTCGATTCAGAAACCGGCACCCTTGGCTCCGCTGAAAGGCTGGCGGTCGAGACTCTTGCACTGACTGGCGGGCTCCCTCTGGAGGTGTTGCTGCGTCTGGCTGACCCGGCAGCGGTTGAGCGGCTTGAGGAGAGCGCACTCGTTGAAGCCAGCGGGCAGCCGCGTGCGCTGCGGCTCAAGGATCCGTTGCTGGCCGAAGCAGCGGCCGCGCTTGTGCCGCACGGCCGTGCAGCGGAAATCCGGGCCCGGATTGCCGGCCGTTCCGCTTCCCGAGAGGACATCGCGGCACCGTCCGGGGCATTCGGGGCTGCGCCGGGAACCGGTGGCCGTGAAGGACAATTACTCGGGCTTCTCCCCGGTGAACCGCGTTTTATGGCGGTATTGCGCGCGGCACGCGAGCTGGCGGCCTGCGGGCAATGGTCTGAGGCAATACGGTCAGCGTCCATGTGCCTGGACACGGTCCTGATCAACCCTGCTGCACCCGGTCTGCAGCGGAGCGTGCTCTCAGAGCTCTTCCACATCTTCCTCAGCTGTGGTGAGCTGCGCCGGGCCGCCAGCCTGCTGGAACATACCGATTCGTTCCTCTCAGGCATGGAAATTCTCGGCAGCAATGATCTGTGCGAGGGAATGGTTCAAGTGCTGGGCGGCCGCGCAGACCGCGCCCTGGATTACCTGCAGCGGGCGCTCGTCCAGCTTGACCAGGAGGAAACGCCCGAGCTGGCACAGTTGGCAGCAACTGCTGCGGCATACGCGTGTGTCCTCCTGAAAGACCGGCGGGCAGGACTGGATTACCTCGATGTCGCCGCAGTTGCAGGGAAAATCCGGGCCGCTGAGGACAGCACCGGCGCCGCAGCGAATCTCATTCGTTGCTTCTCCGGGCTTTGCGCGGCCCGGGGTATGGCCGGAGACCCGGACACGGTAACCGTACCGTCCGGCGGATGCGCGTCGTTGCCCGCTGAATCAGCGGGATTACAGGATCAGCGCAGCGGGCGGAGCTGTACATCGGCCGGTGCGAAGCAGACGGTGGCCAGGCTGCCGGTATTGGCAGCGGCTGCGCTGCAGGGCTGCAGCGGCGCAGCAGAGATGCTCCGCGAGGAAGTGCGCGGGTGCAGCGGCACGGCCGCAGACATGTACCTGGATCTGGCCCGCGGCCTGCTCGAATCCGATGTCCCATGCATGCTGAGTGCAGCCGAAACGGCGACAGTGCTGGGCCACTTCCTCATTGCCTACGAGGCAGCCGGCGGGGCAGCCCGGCGTGCCCGGGAACAATCCGACCGCCAGGGGCTGCGGGCTGCACGGCGGATAGAGAATGCTAGCTACCGGATGCTGCTGGCTGCCAACTCGGTAACGGACCGCCTGCTGGAGCTTTCCGAGTTCGAGCGGGAACTCGCACTCGGTGCGGCCGCAGGCCGGAGCAGTTCGCACCTGGGTACCGCACTGCACCTGTCGCCGCGGACCATTGACTGGCATCTGGGCCGAATCTTCCAAAAGCTACGTGTATCCGGACGCGCGGAACTGCGTGAGTGCCTGAAAACTGAGCGGCAGCAGACCTGAACCGATCCCGGGAATGCGCGGAAGAGCCGTTTACCGGGTGATCCACACTCCCAAACTACGTAATCATGCACGGTCCCTGAACGCCATTCCCAAGTAACCGAGTAGCGCAACTAGGGACGGCTACTCATGTACTGCAGCGGAGGCCTTAATACGCTGGTGCCAGACAGCATCGCCGGTTCCGTCCGCAGGACGGAACCGGAACACAGCGGCCACCCGGTAACGAACCGGCAGAACTGATTTGACGAAACCGGATATCACCGACATTCGATAGAAACAGGTCTCACAGTGCAGCTACATAACGATCACCAGTCCCATCACCGCCGCACGGGCGGGGCCCCGCTCCACAGCGGAGCACCGGATGCCTCCGGACCCGCTGTTCCCTCCGGTCCCGCTGTTCATGAGACGCCCACCGCGGGTGCGGGCGCCGCCGTCGTCGGCCGGGAACGGGTGCTCGAAGAGGTGCTGCAGTCCCTCGCCGGCACGGCACAGGGTGCCGGATGCGTGCTCGTAGGGGAAAGCGGCATCGGCAAGACGGCCGTAATGCAGCACGCTCTGCGGCACCTGGGCGATGAGACGTTCGTGGTGCAGGTCCGGGGCTCCGAGTTCGCCGGGCGCACGCCTTTTGGCGCATTAACGTTTCTTCTCTCGGACCTGGACCCCGAACTTTCCAACCACCCGGTGATGATCCTCCGCGGCCTCACGGAACTGATCAAGGAACGCGCCAACGGCCGTCCCGTGCTTTTGGCGGTAGACAACGCCGAGGAACTGGACGAGTTTTCCGCCATGGTGCTCACGCAGATGGTGCTTAACCGCAGTGCCGGAATGCTGGTGGCTTTCCGTGACTTCAGTTCGGCCCCCGGCGAATTCACGGGCCTCTGGCGGGATGGCATTCTCACCAGGGTAGACCTGGAGCCGCTGACGGTCCTTGAGGCAGCCGCCTATCTGGGTTCGCTGCTGGGCGGAAAAGTGTCCCGGGCCGCCGCTGCGGCTATACACGGCTATGCCGGCGGAAACCCCCAGCTGCTCTCCCTGGCCAGTTCCGACTTCCAGGACTCCGGGCGGTTGCGTATGCACAACGGCAGCTGGGTGCTGGCGCCGGGGGAGGATATCCGCGGCGGACGTGTCGCCTCGGCCGTGCTCAACAGCCTCAACGGGTTGTCGGCAGCGCAGACCCAGCTGCTGCAGCTGCTCTCCATGGCCGGTTCGCTGCCGCTGCCCGTGGTCCTGGCGCAGCTGGACAGCGCCGAACTGGACGAGCTGCAGGAACACGGCATGGTTGCCCTGGACATCCGCCCGGTCCCTGACGTCAGAATCAGCAGCCCGGTGCTGGTTCGCTCCTTACGGTCCGGACTGGGGCCGGCCCGGCAGCGCCGGCTTTTTGAAGAGTTGGCTCCCTTCCTCAATACCGTCGAGGGATTCGTCCTGGATGATGTGCTCCTGGCCCGCTGGCTGGAGGCCATTGGCGAGGTGCCGCCGGCCCAGCTCGCCGTGCGCGCAGCCCGGCGGGCCACAGCTGCGGGAAATCCCGACAGCGCGGTTGCCGTGCTATCAGCCGCTTTCAATACGCAGGAAGAGAACGCGGGCGCCGTCGTGGAACTCGCACGGGCACGAACAGAGCAGGGCGAGTACGGTGCTGCGCTGGGTATCCTTTCCCGTTACCGGGGGAGCGAGGCAGCTCCCGACGCCGGTGACCGGATTCGGCTGTTGCTGGCAGAATGCCGTGTCCTCTGTATCGAGGCCACCGGGCTCCGGGATCCCCGCTCCGCAGCAGCACCGGCAGAGCCCGCCCGGATGCGCCACACGGACCTGTTTTCTCAAGCGGAGGACGAGATTACCGCCCTGGGGAAGACGCCTGGCATCGACATCGTGGAGCTGAGGCGCGAGCTGATTCTGACCCGGGCAGAATGCCACTCCGCCCACGGGCGTTTCCTGGATAACGCGACCTATCTGGCCTCCGAGGAGGTGGAGACGGCGGCCGCGGATCTTGAATTCCGTATTCTCCGGTCTGCCTGGCTGTGCGAGGCATGGGGCATGACCAGCCGCCAGGATGACGCGGTGGAACTTGCTGCCCAGATGGAGCGGTTGTTGCCCGGTGCCGGCCTCAGCGCCGGGACCTATGCCCGGGTGGCCGGCAAACTCCTGCACACCTATCTGATCACCGGGGAGCTGCACGCGTGCGAACGGTTGCTGGATTCCGCGGCGGCAGCGGGGATGGAGGGTACGTATACCGAACTGGGGCAGGGACTGCTTCATGCCTTCGCCGGACGGCCCGAGCCGGCCCTCGCCGCCCTGCTTCCGGCGGTAGACCAGCTGGCGGTGGGCGGTCCGGCAGCGTTCCTGCCCCTGGCGGCGGCTGCAGCCGCCTACTGCCACGCCATGGACGGGCGGTTGGACGAGGCACTCCAGTACCTGCAGATACAACGCGGCGCAGCCGACGGCGGGCCTTGGACCGTACGGCGCGGTGCCAGGCACTTCGCTGCTCTGGCTGAGGCAGCGCTGGGGACGGAAACAGGGAGCCGCCGCTTCGCTTCCCTTGCAGCGCAGGACCATAAACGCAGCGCCTATGCGTATGAACTGCTGGCCCGCCTGACGGCCATGCGGCTGGGGGATGAGGACAGCCTGGACGAGGTACTGTCCGTGGCGGCAAGCCTGCAGGGGGACTTCGCCGCGCTCTGTGAAAGCTATGCAAAGGGACTGGGCAATGCGGACGCCCAGCTGCTTCTCCGGGCCTCCGAAATGGCAGGAAACTCCGGGCATCAGCTGCTGGCCAGGGAAATCTCCGAACATGCCCTGGGGATCGCCTCGGGTGCGGGGGACCGGGCAACCGTCCGCTTCATCCACCGCAGCCGCAGGGCCACGGGCCCCGAAACGGCCGCGGAAGCTGCTGATGAAATCCTCGGGGCACTGACTGCCAGGGAGCGCTCCATCGCCCGCAAGGCGGCAGCCGGCACAAGCAACAAGAAAATCGCGGAAGAACTGGGGATCTCGGTCAGGACGGTCGAGGGGCACCTTTACCAGGTCTATTCCAAACTCCATGTTGGCAGCAGGCGGGAACTTGCCCGCACCATTGCGGAACAGGCAGGAGCAAAGAAATGACAATCTGGGGTCAGAGCCGTCAGCTGTTCGGACGTGAACGCGAACTCGCGGAGGTCGCCGGACGGTTGCTGGACCCCGGGCTGCGCGGCGTCGTACTCCTTGGCGACGAAGGCATTGGCAAGTCCTCCCTCGCGGAGCAGGCGGCCGAGAGCCTTTCCTCGATCATGGTCCCTTATTACGTCTGCGGCAGTCCCGTGCTCTCCAGGATGCCCTACGGCATCCTGTCCACCTACCTCGGCCGGGCCACCGCGGCGGAGATGGAATCCCCGCTCACTGTCCTGCGGACTGTTCGGACACACTTCCAGCGGCTGACGGAAACCAACGGCCTGCAGACACTGCTGGTGGTGGACAACGCACAATACCTGGATGAGGCCAGCGCGCATCTGCTCACCCAGCTTGCCATGTCCGGCGAACTCCGGCTGATGGTCATTTCCCGGGCACGGGCACCCCGGATCCACGAACTGCTCTCCCTGGCCAGGGACGGGCTGCTCGCGCGGATCGACCTGGGCCCGCTGTCGCACGAGGCAGTTCACGAGTTCTGCGTCAGCGTGCTTGGCGGTCCGGTACTGCAGGCATCCACCACGCTCTTAAACCGCATCTCCGGAGGCAATCCGCTGTACGTCAAGGAGCTGCTGGGACGTGCCCAGCGGCAACAGCGGCTGGTTGAAGCAAACGGAGCCTGGTTCCTGCGGGGCAGGCCGGACTGTCTGGATACCTCCCTGGTAGACCTGGTGAAGAGCATGCTCGGGTCCCGCACCCCGGCTGAACGGAACGTCCTTGAAACCCTGGCACTGGCCGAACGGCTGCCACGGTCCGTCCTGTCGGCGGTGGCCGACGACGAAGCCGTCCGTTCGCTGGTGATCGACGGCATTGTGGAAATCCTGCCGGACCGGGATGAATCCGCCCATTTGGTTCAGCTCCTGCACGAAGAGATCATCCGCAGCCTGGTCCCGGCCGCCCGCAGTGCGGAAATCCGCGCGCGGGTCCTGGGCTGCTACGCCCCGGGTTCCCCGGGCAGCTCCATGAACCCGGGTGACATCAGTACGCTGCTTCGTCAGACTGAATGGGCGTTGGACTGCGGAGACCGGCTGCCCGGGGAGCATTTGCTTGCGGCCTCCCGGGCGGCGAACGGGATAGGAGACGCTGCCAGGGCACAGCGTTTCGCAGCCGCCATAACCGCCGTGCCTTTCCGTGCCGCAGCCGAAGTGGAGCTCGCCGTCGCGCACGCCAAGCAGGGCAGCTACGGGCAGGCCCGGGACCGGCTCGATGCGTTGGGGAAGCGGATGAGTGCGGACAAAGCAGCCGTGTGGGACCGGCTGACCCTTCACCGGGCGATGTTCGTCAGCGCGCTGAGCCGGACCAGCGGGCCCGGCGAGGGACTAACTGCCCTGACAGATAAGTGGAAGACCGCTTCGGCTCCGGCCGAAGACGACCCGGGCGTAGCGGAGCAGGTACGGGTGTCCATGGAGGTCCTCAACGCGTCCGCACTGATTCTCGACGGCGAGTACGAACAGGCATACACCCTCCTTGCAGCCCTTGACACCGGTGGCCTCCTGCCGGATGCGGCGGAACTGGCGGTATTGATTCACGGCCTCTACGCCGAGGTCCTGACCGCGTGCGGGGACGTGGAGCCTGCCCTGCAACAGGCCGCGGCCGCCGCGACCATGCTGGATACCGGAGGCGGAGAGCTGCAGGGGTATGCCGGGTTTGTTTTCGTCCGCCAGGCCCAGGCCATGCTGCATGGCGGCCGGTTTGGCCAGCTGGAACAGCTGCTTGCCCGGATGCATTCCGTTCCCCAGCACCAATTGACCCTTCTCGGGGGCAGCCTGGGTGTATTCGAAGCGGCCCTTGAGATTCACCGCGGCAGGCTCCACGACGGGTTGCGGAAGCTGCGCCCGGCGGTGGAAGCGTTGCGGGAAAACGATCCGGAACTGCTGCTCCCGTATGCCCTTGGCCTGGCCGGTTACGCTGCGACCGTGGTGGCTGACGGAACGCCCGCGGCAGGTTTCGTGGCCCAGGTTCCGACAGTCGGATACACCGGTCCGCGGCATCTGTGGCTCACGGCCCGGGCTTACGCCGCCGCAGCCGAAGCCTCACAATCCACCGAGGGTCCGCCCTCCGGCCGGCTTGCTGCGCTTGCCGCAGAGGCCAGGGCAGGCGGACTGCACAGCACCGAGAAGGACATCCTGGAACTATGCCTGGCCGTTGGCGACCTTACCCAGGTGGGGCGTCTGGCCGAGCTGACTGCCGATTTTGACGGTGCCGAAGCGCAGGCGCTGCATGCCTATGCCGTTGCCGTTGCCTCAGGCAACCCGGACCGGATGGTCGCGGCCGCCGAGGACGCAATCCGGGCACAGAAATACCTCGTGGCGGTAGAAAGCATCGGGCATGCCATCCGTTTCTATGGCAACCACGGAAACCTGCGCCGCCAGCGCGCCCTGATCCAGCAGCTGCGGCGGCGCAGAGAGGAACTGGCGGGCGTTACTGTCTCATATCTCAGCCCGTCCCTGCATCTGGTCCGGCTCACCCGCCGTGAGCACGAAATCGTGGACCTGCTGCTGTCCGGTGCCACCACCAAGGACATTGCCGCCCACTTCACACTCTCCCAGCGGACGGTCGAGGGGCATGTCTACCGGATCTACGTAAAACTGGGGATCAGCCGCCGAGCGGACCTTGAATCTGCCTACCGTGCCCTGGAACCCGGACATCGGACGGCGTCCCTGCTGTAGCCATTACTGCCGCGACGGGGTAGCCCGGTGAGGATGCCGCTACGTGGGTAGGAATACAGGTAGACCGCCCGCAGCGCAGGCCGCGGCGCCCCAACCAACCGAGTACCGGGTACTCGTGCCCGTCCCCAGTGCTCCTCCTAGATTGATGCCCGTTGGATAACTGTTGGCATATACAGGAATGACGGTCTCGTTATGGGTGCTGATATGCAGCCCCGGCTGCTGCCGGGTGCCCCGGCGTTGGAAGCGCTGGCTTCCTCAGGCGGTACAGACTCCGCCGGCACACAGCTGGTTACTGATCCGCCCCTCCGCATGGGCACCCCGGTCGCCGGGCAGTTCCGCCCACACGCCCTGGCACCTGCGGCAGCCGATGTACGCGGCGTCGGTCCGGTTGCTCTGCCGGGGGAAGCTTTCGTTTTTCCCAGTTTCACTACAAGGCGGCCATTTCGCGGCGCCGCGCATCCCCGGAGTGCCGCCGTTGCGTGGAACCGCAAGTACTCCCGGATCATCGCCGTGACGGATGCCGTAGTGGTGTTTGGGGCTGCCCTGGCCGGACACCTCGCCTGGTTCGGGCTGTCAGCCGCTCCGCTGTACATAGGCTCCCTCGTGACCACATACCTCGTGGTTTCCCTGGTGGTCGGCTGCGCCTGGATGCTCGCCCTGCACGTCTACAGAAGCCGTGATCCGCGGATAACCGGCATTGGCACCGATGAATACAAACGCGTCGTCAATGCCAGCATCCTTCTGCTGGGTGCCCTGGCCCTGGTCTCGGTGGTTTTCCAATTTGACCTGTCCAGAGGTTACATCGGGCTGGTTTTCCCGGCGGGACTCAGCGGCCTTGTCTGTTCCCGCTGGCTGCTGCGCCAGTGGCTGCAGGGCCAGCGGCAGCGGGGACGTTACCTGTTTAAGGTGGTGGTGCTGGGAAGGGCCCGGGATGTGAGGTACGTCGTCCACCAGATCAACGCCAAGTCCCGTGCCGCCTACCAGGTGGTGGGCGTGGCACTGACAGGGAAACAACGGGCGTGGCTGGAGGTAGACGGAACTCGACTGCCGGTGGTCTCTGATGAACGGACTGTGGTCGACGCCGTGTCCAGGCTCCGGGCGGATGCAGTGATTGTGGCCGGGCCGACCAAGGGCGGAAGCCGTTATGTCCAGGAACTCGGCTGGGAGCTGGAAGAATCGTCAACCCAGCTCATCCTGACCACCGGCCTCACCAACGTGGCCGGCCCGCGGATCCATTCCCGGCCGGTTGAAGGCCTGCCGCTAATGCACGTTGAGCTGCCGCAGTATTCCGGGGCCAGACACGCGCTCAAACGCGGGCTGGATGTGGTGCTTTCCGGCGCCGCCCTGCTCGCTCTTGTGCCGGTATTCATCACTCTTGCCGTGCTGGTCCGCCGGGACAGCCCGGGGCCGGTGATCTTCCGGCAGAAGCGCGTGGGACGCGGCGGGGAAGTCTTCGAGATGCTCAAATTCCGTTCCATGGTGGAAACCGCGGAAGACGACCTGGCCGGGCTGTTGGACCGCAATGAAAGCTCGGGCGTGCTGTTCAAGATGCAGCACGATCCGCGGGTGACCCGCGTCGGCCGATGGATGCGCAAATACTCCCTGGATGAGCTTCCGCAGCTGTGGAATGTGTTTCTGGGACATATGTCCCTGGTTGGCCCCAGACCTCCGCTGCCCCGCGAGGTGGCCCAATACGGCAACCGTGTCCACCGGCGCCTGTACATCAAGCCAGGGCTCACCGGCATGTGGCAGATCAACGGCCGGTCGGAACTCAACTGGAAGGACGGGGTGCGGCTGGACCTGTACTACGTCGAAAACTGGTCGCTCGCCGGCGACCTCATCATCCTCTGGCGAACGGTTCAGATGCTGCGCAAGCCAGTTGGTGCGTATTAGTCCCTTCCCCGCCGGCTTCGGCTGGTCTCGCCAAAAAAGAAAGCATGAAACATGCATATTCAGTTGCACGACTTCTCAGGCCACCTGTTTCCGGCGGAGCTGTCCCGCCACTTGGCGGATCGCGGACACACCATTGACCACGTGTACTCGGCCCAGTACGCCAGCGGAAAGGGAAACCTGGAGCGCACCCCGGATGATCCGCAGCAGTTGCGGTTTTCACCCCTGACCGCTGACCGTCCCTTCCAGAAATACAGCGCTGTTGGCCGCATCCGGTTTGAACGCTCCTACGCCGCCGCCTGGCTGTCGCACACCGAACGAACAACTCCGGACTGTGTCGTGGCATGCAATGTTCCCTTGTTCGCACTTGCTGCCTTCCGCAGGGCTGCTGCACGCCGGAACCAGCCCTGGGTGCTCTGGCACCAGGACCTTTTCAGCAACGCAATTTCCGATGAAATAACCCGCCGGCTGCCCGGGTCCGCGGCAGCGGCAGGCAGTGCGCTGGTCCGTCGCGCAGAAGCGGGCGTGGTGCGCAGTGCCACCCAGGTGGTAGCCATTGGAGAAGAGTTCCGGCAGGCCTACCGTCAGTGGGGAGTGCGGACCGGCCACGTAACCGTTATCCCTAACTGGGCACCGATCGGCGAAATTGTGCCCAGGCCGAGGCAGAATGCCTGGGCGCAACAGCATCTCCCGGACAAGCCGGAATTCCGGCTGCTGTATGCCGGCACGCTGGGACGAAAACACAATCCGCTGTTACTGACCGGCCTGCTCCGGTCAGCACTGGGTGCCGGAGTGCCGGCGCGGCTGATTGTTGCATCGGAGGGGGATGGCATCGACATGCTGCGCAAGGACCTTGAGCAGGACCCGGACCTGCCCGTGACACTGCTTCCTTTCCAACCTGCTGCCGAACTGCCGGATATGCTCGGGTCCGCCGATGTCCTGCTCACCATCCTGGAACCGGAAGCGTCAAGGTTCTCCATCCCGAGCAAGGTGCTTTCCTCTCTTGCGGCGGGGCGTCCGGTCCTTGGGCTCATGCCGGCCGGGAACCCGGCTGCCGCAGACATCAGAGCCGCGGACGGCTTCGTCGGGCCGCCCAGCGACTTCGGAATTGCGGCGGCTGTCGCATGGCTTCGGACGCTGGCACAGGACCCCGCCGCCGCAGCGGCCACCGGACGAAAGGGACGGAAACTGGCGGAGGACCGTTTTGGCATCGGCCCCATCGCCGACCGGTTTGAAGAGGTACTCAGGCGTGCAGCCGGGCCGGAATTCATGCCGGCAGCAGCCGAAGCAGGGCCGGCCTCCAGGACCCGCCCGGCCCACGCGGCAGCTCCACCCCGCGGCTTCGTGCGGAAGGCCTCCTGATGCTTCGGGACCGGCGGCCTGCGGATAGCCCGGCAGGCGACGCAGCGCCGCCGACCGGCCGCCCCGCCGTCATCGACCTCTCCCGGGCTCCCGGGGCGGGAGAGGCCTGGGACCGGCCCCGGTGGGTGGTCTACATCTGGGCTGCCTGTGAACTGATATTCCTCGTGAACCCATGGCAAATCAGCTCACGCCTGCGGGTGGCGGTACTGCGCGCCTTCGGTGCCGAGATAGGTGACGGCGTGGTGTTCCGGCCGCGGACCAGGGTGAAGTCACCGTGGAAACTGCACATTGGCGCACGCAGCTGGATCGGCGAGGGTGTCTGGTTCCACAACCAGGACCATATTTACGTGGGCGCTGATGCGGTGATCTCCCAGGAAACCTTCCTGACCACGGGCAGCCACCGCGTCCGGACAGACATGGGACTGGTGACCAGCCCCATCAGGATCGGGGACGGTGCGTGGATTACGTCCCGGTGCATGGTGCTGGGTGGCTCCCGGATTGGTGAGTCCGCCCTTATCCAGCCAATGACTGTAGTTAAGGGAACGGTGCCGTCGGGGCGGATTTTTGGCACCGCTGCCGGTCCAACCGTGCTTGGCGAGCGGTTTCCCTCCGCAGCAGGGGCCACCGGTCCGGACCGGAGACGCCCGTGAGGTCCTATACCGCCCGGTGCCGGTTAGACAGGCTGAATCTCACGCAGTGTCCCCTCCAGGAGGGGAAAGATCCTTTCTGCCAGATATTCGTGGCCGGCGTCCGTGGGATGGATACCGTCTTCGCTGAAAAACGCCGTACCGCCGTCGGAGAACCAGCCGTCCGCGAGGGCATCGACGTAACGTACGCCTTCTTCATCGGCAGCCTGCGCCATGGCGTCATTATTGGCCTGGACGAAATCCGGAACGGGATCCACCGCCGGACCGACGGCGATCACACGGGCTCCCGGCGCGCGGGTCCGGATATCCGCGTACAGCGATTTGGCCGCCGTATACATGGCGTCCCAGGTCTGGACACCGTCATTTCTGCTCCCTTGAACCAGGACGATGTCAGCATCCTCCCTCAGCCTCAGGGTGGCGATCTCCCGGAAGTGCAGACCGGCATTGCCCCGGGTCGTGTAGCCGGCCCCGGGTTGGGCCATCACGTTCAGCTCGACGGTATCGCCGCCGTCGGTAAGGCGGGTACCGACCAGCCGGGTCCAGTTTGCCGCCCCGCGTCCGCCGTCAGTGGAACCGGCTGTATAGGAATCCCCCAAAACATCGATTTTCACCACTGTGTCTTCGAAAGCCGGGCCTGCGTCGGGTCCATCCGTGCGTGTCGAGGACGGGCCCGGGTCATCCGCCCGGCTGGTCCCCGTGGCCTGGGAGAGCGCATATGCCGAGAGAAGCCCGGCGGCCAGAGTAAGGATCAGAAACCAAACGATCTTCCCGCCCTGCCGCTTCCGCCGTGAACGGCGCTTGGATGTGTGGCGTCCATGTCGTGTAGGCATTCCTGAATTGTAAATCCTGTGGTCTCGTAAATAAACGCGAACAGGTCCGCTGAATACCTAATCTGGGGGAAGTACGTGAGTAAAATACCTGTTTCACTTTTGACTGAAGTACGCGATTTCAAGAAGTTTGCGGAAATGCAGTCTCCGCCTCTTGTGTTATGTGTCAACGCATTTACCGGGCGGGGCGGGAGGGAGGGGCACGCTGTTGGGATTACACCTATGCGGAGTACAGATCTCCACTGTTGGAGCTCGCCGAAGCCTAAACAAAAGACAGGGGACCAGAACCCTGGTATTCGGAATGGCAAGATAGCCTTCGCCGGAATTCCTGGCAGGAGCAGGCTTATGCTGGGCGCGTTGCCTTGTTTACCTGTTTTATATAATTTTAAGGGTCAAGGGTTGAAATCCGGAGGAGAACCAGTAAGGGATGCATTCCCGCATTACCGGTTTGCTTTGTTCCGGGGCGTTGGCGGATTAGGGGAGCTGCGCTGCCGGACGGCACGTCATCGCCCTGCCGGGGCCGAACCGGCTGACGGCCGGGGGAACCGGGCATGAAGGCCCGGGAGCAGGCTGCCGTCAACGCACCGTCTGTCAGCCCAGCCAGGACCGCCATCTTCGCGGCGGGGTCCGTGGCTGCTCCGGCCGGCGGCGCCGACGGGAGTGAGGGGAATCCGGAGCAGATTCCTGACATCCTGCAGGTAGGCGGGCTCGCCGGCCCCGGTGCGGCGGCAGGAGGCGTATGGGTGGTGGCGCAAATGCAAAGTGAGGCCCTGGCCGCGTATGGAGCGAAGGTTGAACTTCTTGGTGGCTGGTTGGGCGTCCCGCCCGGCAGCGGGTCCCCGCGGACGCGGGCGCACACGGCCAGTGCCAAGGCACAGCCCCATGCCCGGGGATCCGGACCGGAGCATCGGGCCGGGCGGCCCGTCTCCAAGCCCGAAGCCGCACCGGAGAAGCGGTCTGCGGTGGCCGTCCGCTTTTTCCGGATGCGACGGCCAGTGCCGGGCGCCGGGCTGCGGGCTCCGGTCAGCCTGGCACTGCCACGGCATGTCCGGCGGGTTGCAACCGCGACCGGTATAGCGCACGTCCACCTATGCCGGGACTTCGTGACCTGCGTCTCGACGTTCCTGCTCGGCCGGGCCGGGGTCCCGGTGGTCGTTCAAACCCACGGCATGCTTCAGCCTTCACGCCGCTTGGCATTGCGGGCTTTTGACCTGCTGATAACCCGCCGCATTCTTCGAATACCTGCCCTTTGGCTGACTCTCACCGAAGATGAAGAACGGGGACTCGCAGCTCTCGGTGTGGACCCCTGCCGCTTCCGGCGCGTCGTGAATGCGACCGCCGATCCCGTTCGGCAGTGGTCTGATCCCGAGAAGCCGGTGTTCCTATTCGCCGCCCGGCTTGCCGCGCGCAAACAGCCCGGTGTCTTCGTCCAGGCCGCAGTCCAAGCCCTGGATGCGGGGCTGGATGCGCGGTTCGTCGTCGTTGGACCCGACCAGGGCGAGGGCGCGACTGTGCGGGCACTGATTGCCGCATCCCGGTACGCGGACCGGTTCAAGTTCGTTGGCGAGCTGCCTGCGGCCGGTGTCCAGGAGGCGATGTCCACCTGCACGGCCTATGTTCTGCCCGCGCTGTCGGAACCGTATCCCATGACGGTGCTCGAGGCGGCCGCGCTGGGCACACCGGTGATCCTTACCGCCCAGTGCGGACTGGCTCCGCTTATGGACCGGAACGAGGCCGCCGTCGTTGTGGAACCAAGCGTCCCGGCCGTTCGGGATGCGATGCTTCAACTGGCCCGGGACCCCGCCGCCCGCAAGCGGATCGGGGAAAATGCCCGGCAGGTCCACCGCAGGAACTGGTCAACCCGGGCCCTCGGCGGAGACCTGCTCGAAGCCTATCGCGGTGTATCCGGTGCGGATGGAACCCCGGCATGAGCACGCTGCTGCCGGCCGGTACCGAAACGGGAAGACGCTCAGGCGTCCGTACCGCCGCCGCCATAGTGGCGTTCCTGATCCTGGCAGTGGTGCTGCCGCTGCTGATTCATGGAGCCAGTGCCGTTTTTTTCACTGACACGGATTTCCTGATCCGTTACGCAGTGGTGCTCTACGCCGCCGTGAAGCTTGCCCTCGTCCTCGCCCAACCGGCAATCCGTCCTGTCTCCGGCGTGTTCTGGATCTTTGTCTATACCTGCATGGGAGTGGCACCGCTGGCACAGCTGACTACCGGGCGGTCCACCCCCCTGGCGATCCAGGTGGATGATCGCATGCTGACTGAGGCCAGCCTGCTCACCCTGGTGGGGCTGGTCTGCTTCGACGTTGCGTACCACTTACGCCTGCGCCGGGCAGCTGACCCCCATCCCCGGAGACGGGTCCTGAGACTGCGCGGGATGAAGGTCCTGCGTCTGTTTTCCCTTGGTGCGCTGGCCGCGGGGCTGGTGTATATCGTGCAGGTGGGGGGAATGAGTGTCTTTTTCCTGAGCCGGCAGGAGGCCGGGGAAGCGCTCGATGCAATCAACCCGGACAGCGGCCAGGCATTGCGGGCGATTATTTCCGGAGCGGGGTCGGTGGCCAACCTCTGCGCCCTCATCTTTTATATCCATGTTGTCCGTACCCGGGAACACGCAGTGGCCATGCCTGACATCCTGCTGATGGCGGCGCTGACGGTGATGAACATCGTCGTTAACAACCCGATTTCAAACTCACGGTACTGGACGCTCGCGGTGCTCTTCGGCCTGATTCTGCCGCTGATTCGTGGGCGCAAGGGATTGTTCAACCTGGCCATTCTTGGCGGAACATTTGCCTCAATCTTCGTTTTCCCGCTCTCGGACATCACCCGCCGGGCCGCCGGTACGCAGGCACCGCTCCAAGTGGATTCGGTGTGGACCATGATTGCGACAAAGGACTACGACCAGTTCACCATGCTGGCCAACACTCTGGGCTACACCGCAGACCACGGACTGTCCTGGGGGATGCAGGCTCTCGGACCCCTTCTTTTCTGGGTTCCACGGGTCGGCTGGCCGGATAAGCCCTATGACACAGGCGTAGAGGTGGGGATCTGGATGAACAACTCGAACCTTAATCTTTCAGCACCGCTGTGGGCAGAAGCTTGGATCAATTTCGGACTTCCGGGTGTGGTCCTGGCCTTCGCCGGTCTCGGGGTGCTGGCCCGCCGCCTGGACGCAGGCTACCGCGCCGATGTCCTGGGCATGGGATCCGTCGGATACCTGGGCATCTCGATCTTTGCCGGGTACCTGTTCATCCTGATGCGCGGATCGCTGCTTCAGTCCATGGGCCGCCTGATGATCCTGGCAATTTCCATCCTCATCCTGACAACAGCGGCGAACGCCCGCAAAGGGAGAACACCATGAGCAGGCCCCTGCCTTCGGCCCCGGACCGACCGGGGTTCCGTGCTTCCTTTGACCAGCTCAGGCGGGCCCAGAAAACCCGCAAGGGAGTTCCGCTGTATCTGCTGTACGTGAACCGGCCTGCCGGGCGGGCCGTGGCAGCAGCCCTTCGGCGCACCCCGGTTACACCCAACCAGCTGACGTGGGCCGGAGCTGTCCTGACCTACGGGACGCTGATCTGGCTGGCGGTCTGGGCCCAGCCTCAGCCGGGGACCGCGCTCGCAGGGGTACTGCTCGCAGCCGGATACGTATTGGATTCCGCGGACGGCCAGCTGGCCCGGCTGCAGGGCAGCAGCTCGGCCTACGGCGAGTGGCTGGACCACCTGCTGGACAACGGCAGGATGACCGTGATGCACGTAGCAGCATTCTGTTTCCTCGCCCGGACCACTGATTACGACGTCGTGCTCTTGGCTCTGGGCTGCGGTATCTTCCTGCTGGCGAGCTCACTCATCTTCTTTGGCGGGGTGCTGTTTGACCAGCTGGCCCGGAACATCCGGCCCCGCCCCGGGACACGGGATGGCCAGACATCCGTGGAAGGGGCAGTGGGCGGATCAGGGGACCGGCGCCTGCTCGTCCGTTCAGTAGTGATGCTGCCGGTGGACTACGGGATGACGTGTCTGGCGTTCCTCCTGACGCCCATCCCTCCGGTCTTCCTTGCCGTTTACCTCGTACTGGCGGCCGCGCATGTCCTGATCGGTGCCGCGTTTCTGCGGCATTGGCGGGCCAAGCTCCTGGGGCTGGGCTAGTGGGTGCAGGACGCCGCCTGGCCACCTTCGCAGATCAGGGCGTTTCCAGCCTGTCGAACTTCGCGGCTGTTGCCATTGCGGCAAACGTGGCAGGGACCGGGGAGTTCGGCCAGTTTTCGCTCGCATATGCGGGGCTTTTGTTGTTCCTCGGCGCGCAACGGGCCTTCGTGGGCGAAACGTTGCTGGTGCGGTACTCCCGCACGGGGACACTCACCGCCCGGATTGTCGCCGCCAGTCTGGGCGGATCGGTGCTGTGCGGTGTGCCCGCGGCCTTGTTCCTGTTGGGAGGAGGTGTCCTGGCCGGAGGACAGGACGCACTGCTGTGGCAGCTAATGGCGCTGGCAGCACCGTTTATCCTGCTGCAGGACAGCCTCCGGTACCTTTTTATCTGTCAGGGATTGCCCGGACGGGCCCTGGCCGTAGACGGGCTGTGGGCGGGTGTATCCATTCCCGGAATGCTCCTGGCAGCCGGCAGCGGCTGGTCCCTGGTGCCGGTGCTCTCGTGGTGGATTGCGGGTGCGCTGGCAGCGATGGTGCTGGGCCTGGTAGTTGCCCGGAGCCTGCCGGCTGTTCCGGCGGGAGCGCGCTGGCTGTGGCTGAACCGGGATTGCGCCGTCCGCTACCTGGCGGAGTTCGCTGCGCTGAATGCTTCCAGCTTTGCGGTGCTGTACCTTCTGGTGTTTCCGTTGGGGGCAGCCGGCGTTGGTGCCCTGCGCGCCGCACAGCTGTTGTTCTCACCGTTGAACACCGTTTTCGGTGCACTGAAAACAGCCATCATCCCGGAGTTGGTGCGCGCCCGGGGGACGGTAATGTTCCGGCGGCGGCTGCTGGAAGCCCTGGCAGTGGTGGGGGTGCTCGCTGTGGGCTGGGGCGCCGCAGTGCTTTTCCTGCCCGCCGCGGCCGGGGAATTGGTGCTGGGGGAGACCTGGGCCAACGCAACGGAGCTGCGCTGGCCGTACGCCGTCCAATACCTGGCGATGGTTCCCTACACAATCATGCTGGCCTGCTTCCGGGCAGCGGAAGCGAACAGGCTGTCCACCTTTATGCGCGGAGTCCTTGCCGCAGCGACCCTCATCCTCCCGCTCTGTTTAGCCCTGAACGGATCCGTAGCGGCTGCGGCCTGGGGCTTCGCTGCCGCAACGGGACTGGCCGCGGCGTGTGGCCTGGCCCGGATGGCCATCCAACGCCGCGGCGGTGTTCCTGCATCGGCGCAGCATCAGGTGTCCGCGCGATAGACACCGGCTCCGGTCCCTTAGCTCCGGTCCCGGTGGACGGGAGCATCAACTCTTCACGGGCTGCTTCCCCTGCGGGCCGCGGCCGTTGCCCCGGGGTGCGATAACCGCTTTGGCTTCGGCGACGGGAGAGGACGGCCGGCCCTGCTGCTCTTCATCCAGCGGCGACGCAGGAGCGGCACCATAACCGGTGAGGTAGGCCGAATTAGCATCAGGCCCCTTACGCGGAATGCGGTTCAGGACCACACCGATGACGTTGGCCTTCACCAGATTGAGTTGCTCAATAGCCTTGGCAAGATTGTGCTGGCTGACTTTCGTCGCTCCGACCACGAGCAGCAGGCCATCCGTGTGACGGGTGAGGATGGTGGCGTCTGCGACCGGCAGGACCGGCGGGGCATCCAGGATCACTACGTCATACGTCTGCTCCATTTCCCCGATCAGTTTCTGCATGGTGGAGGAACCGAGCAATTCCGTGGGATTCGGCGGCAACGGGCCCGAGGTCAGGACAGACAGACCGGCCGTTCCCCAATGCTGGGCGGCATCCGAGAGGTTGGTGCGTCCTATTAGTACCGTGGTCAACCCCACTGACTGTTCCAGACCAGTGGCGTCGGCGACCGACGGGAGCCGCAGATCGGCGTCGACCAGAAGGACGCTGCGGCCGCTCTGCGCGATGCTCAGCGCCAGGTTCAGGGCCACAGTGCTTTTGCCTTCCCCGGATTGGGAGGAGGTGATGACCAATGACTTAAGGTCGTGCCCGACGGCGGCGAACTCCAGGTTGGTTCGCAGCTGACGGAACGCATCGCTGCCCGATCCGGCCAGCACGAATGGTGCGGCGGAGACCCGCGGTGCCGAAGATTCAGTGATTCCGCCCAGCAACGCCAGGGAAGTGGACCTTCGAAGGTCGGCTTCGGTGCGGACGTGCCGGTCCAGGACGTTTCTGAGAACGGCCACCACCAGCCCGGCAGCGAGGCCATAGAGCAGACCCAGCAGCAGATTCAGGGAGGTCTTTGGACTGGACGGGCTGGGGGGTGGCTGTGCCGTATCAAGTGAGGACAGCCGCACCGGCGAGGGCAGCCCGTTGGTGGGACGCTCGAGGTCCGCCACGGACAGAATCAGACTTGAAACAACTCCGTTGGCAATGTCGGCAGCACGCTCGGGTGAGGAATCCACGGCTTCAATCTGGATCAGGACCGTGTTCCGTGAGGTGGAGGCTTTGACGTTCTTCGCCAGTTCGGCCGCAGTGGTGTCCAGATCCAGCTGTTCGATCACAGGGTCCAGAACCTGGGGTTTCCTGACCAGGCTGACGTAGGACTGCACCCGGGCAAGTGCAAAAACGCTGCCCTGCTGCAGTTCAGCCGAGGATTCAACGTTTTGGGTTGAGACAAAGATGCTGCTGTTCGCGGTGTAAGACTTCGGCATGAGGACCGACACCACGCTGGCCGTGATCAGGCCGATGAGTGCGAATGAAACAATGAACATCCAATTTCTTCGCAGGACGAGTATCTGTTCGTGCATATCCATTGGTTACCCCTTCCCTTGGATAAGACGGTTGGTTGGGCACGCCGGGTGGTGGGCACGGTGTTTCATGAACGGAACCAGGAGTAGCACTGGCTCGAATCCACTCGCCCGGCATCCGTTGCGATAACAACGGGCGCAGATGCGTCGTACTCTCCGATCAGCGCGCCGGAGCCCGCATAGACCGAAATGCTGCATCCCTCGGTACCCGGATAGGCACGGTAGGTGCCGGGTCCAATCGACGGTTCTTCTGCGCGCGGGTCGTGTACCCCGACGCCGAAAACCCCGTCCGGGAATCCAAGGGCAGCGCCCTCAAGATCCGGAAGCAGGTCGGTGCACAGATTCCTGATTGCGTCCGCGGACTCCTGCGAGGGATTCGTGATCAGTTCACTGAGTACGGCTTCGGGATCGGATGCCTTGGCGTTGACCAGGACATCGCAGCGTTCCTGACCGACCTGGAGTACGGCGTTGGGATCCATGCCTTCCGGAACTTTGCCCTCGAGGAAGACTTCCTCGGCGGCGTTGAAGGTGGGCTCCGGCGCGGGTTGTGGGGACTGGCCGGCTTCGGACGGTTGACCACTGTCCGGGGCAGCCGTAGGAGATGCGTCGGCGCTACGGCTGCCTGTGGGACCGGGCGTGAAAGGAACGGAAGCGGAAGGGGTTGAACTGGACGAAACCGCCGGAGTTTCTTCCGAAACGGGATCGGCGGAGCGGCAGCCCGTGGCCGTTCCCAGCACCGAAACCAACAACCCGGCAGCCAGCAGTCGCGGAGCCGTTGATGAACTGAGACCTGTCTTCATAGGGTGTGCTCTTTCTTCGGGGTGGAACCTGCCCACTGCGCTATCGATGTCAGGGGGCGAATACCAAGGTCAGGACCGGACGGCGGGTGGATGACGCCTCCCTGGCGTAGAACCAGGCGTTGTCGGTACCGGCGCTGGTGATCCCAAGGTCAACGGAACCGGTCAGCATGGCCGCCACCGCTTCCGGGTCGAGATTGACGGTTTGCGGTGTGTTCACTGCGACGGGCGAGACGGTGCCGAGCAGCGCCGAAGCAAGCGACGGACGGTTGTTCCAGGTAACTGTCCCCTCAGACCAGTTGCCTGCGACGGCATGGATGGTGTGCTGGTCCAGCGATCCCGCGAAGGACTCGGTCGTGGTGTAGAGCCGGAGCGTCGCAGATTGCAGGCGCATTCCATCCGGTACCCCGGCGCCCAGCCGGAACCGCAGGTACGAGGTGTAACCGGGGCTGCCCCGCGAGGCCAGGCTCGTGGACGTCCCGTTCACCGCGTTCGGTGCGCCCTGGTTGGCATAGCTGTCCTCTGCCGGTGTCAATGTCAGCGTGACGGGGTCCGGGACTGCTGCGGGGACGGTAGCGGAGGCCTGTGCAGACGCCGGTCCAACGTTGCCTGCGGCATCAACCGCAATGATCCGGTAGTAGTAGGTTCCGGCAGCCACTTCCTTGTCCTCGTGGGCTAGTTCAGTTCCTGGGACCGTGGTTAGCAGGGTCTCGGTGGACGGAGTAAAACCGTCCGCGGCGGACCGGTGGATCTGGTAGCCGGTGACTGCCACATTGTCAGTGCCAGCAGCCCAGCCCAGCTTCACCCCGGACCCGGAGAATGCTGCAGCTGTCCCTTCCACCTGCGATGGCGGTGTGGTGTCCGGAACCGGCTCGGGCGTGGGTAGGATGCCGCCTCCGGCCACGTAATGTGCCTGCGTCCTCGCTTCGCTGAGGGCAGTGGGGTAAACGGCGAATTCATCAATGCTGCCCTTGAAGTACCGGCTGCCGGGCATCTGCGGCCAGGTCGAACCCAGTTGATCTCCGCCGATCCGCCACGATCCGGTGATCGCCTCGTTCCCGGTGACGCTGTTCGCACCGACCGGGAGGCCGTCGACGTAGAGAACCATGCCGTCGGCACCCTGAGTGGCGACTACATGGTGCCAGACGTTGTCGTTGTACGTGCCGGGAGAGACCACGGTCTGTGCGCTGCCGGTCCAGACCCCGAAGACCAGGTTGCCCCCGTTGGTCATGTAGACATGGCGGTCGTAACTGCTGCTGAGGCCGGCGTTATTGTTCCTGCGCGGCTGGCCGTTGCCGAAGCCGAAGATTTTCCCGCCCGTGGTGGTGTCGGTACGGAACCACGCCTCGGCGCTGAAGGTCTTTGGCGCAGCTATCCGCTGTTGGGCATAGACCACATCATCAGTGCCGTCGAAGGTGGCTGCCCTGTTGGTGTCGCCGGAAAGGGCACCCGTCGCAGCGCCGATACCGGGTGTGCCGAAGGGCAGTCCCATCCGGTTAGTGGCGGAAGAGTCTGCCGCGGCTGCGAAGGAGTCGCCGAGCCGCCAGTAGGTTTCGGCACCGTCGGCGCGGACGGCGGCAGGGTAGGCCTGTGCAGCGGTGGGAGTGGTGATCTGCACCTGGGCCGAGAGGGCTCCTACGTGCCCGTCCGGATCATTTGCGCGGACCTGATAGGAGTATCTGGTCCCCGGCGCGGCTGTGGTGTCCGTGAACGAGGCCTGCGGCAGGTACCACCACAGCGAGGAAGCCTGCACGGTGCCCAGCGGCGTGGAGGAACCGTTTCGGTAGATGCTGTAATTCAGCTCGGAATCGTCGGCGTCCGTGGCGGTCTGCCACCGGATGGTGTTCTGCCCCGCGGCACGGGACTCGGCGCTGACAAACCGGGGGGCTCCGGGGCCTGCGGACCCCGGGCCGGACCCGAACCGGGTCAGGCTCTGTTGGGCCTTGCCGTTGGTGGTGGTGAATTCGCCCCCCACCCAGAGCACATCATTTGACCCGACGGTTGTATGCGCCAGGGCACGCGGTCCGATGCCTTCGCCCTGCCCGTCATTGGTCAGGGGGTTCCACTGCATCATGGGAGAGGGAGCGTCCACATTCTGGGCGCTGAGGTGGATCCGGCTGCCATCGGTGAAACTGCCCATGCTGCCGCAGTCGTGGGCGTGGTGGGCCGCATAGAGACTGTGTTGGTATATGTCCAAAGCCTGGGTGGCACCGAGACACGTATCCCGCCAGACCTGGTCATACGTGCCCAGATCAAGGCGGGCCCGGCCGTCGAAAACACCCCCGCCGGTGCCCTCGTTGCCGATGTAAAAGCTCGTCTCGTCCGACGTGATGGTCTTCACCACTGAAGTCCTCGGAATGAAGAATCGCGGGTAGGTTCTGATGCTGCTGCCCGAGACCGGGTCCACTACCGCCAGGGCCTTGGAATCGGCTCCGTTCATGGTCGTGAAGTCACCGCCGGTGATGACCACGTTCTTGGCGGGCGGAACATGCAGGGCCCGGACCGGCAAATCCGCTGCCGGCGCCCAGGGGAGCAGGGCACCTGTCGGGGTGACGGCGGCGAGGCGCTCGCGGGGAGTATTCCTGACGCTCCTGAAGTCACCGCCGAAATATATGGCCTCGTTGGTGGCGTCGATGGCGCGGACGGTGGCCGAGACGCCGCCCGGCCGGAAATTGGTGTTGACGGTGCAGCCGGGCAGGTTGATGGCAGCGATGCTGGAGGCGCTGACTCCGTTGACCGAACTGAAGCTGCCGCCGATATAGAGGGTCCGCCCGTCGGGGGAGACATCCAGTGCCCTGACGGTGGCACTGGTACCGGTGACGGAGAGGTTGCAGCTGGTGGGGTTGCCCGTATAGGCATCAAAGGCAGCGAAGTTCACCGCGCTGCGCGTTCCTGCTCCGCCGGCAACAGCGCCGGGCGGGCGGATAGCGGTAAAGGTGCCGCCGGCGTAGACAGTGCCGTTGGCCTGGGCCAGTCCCCAGACAATGCCGTTGGTCTGCCACGTAGGCAGGTCCGAGGCGGAAAACGCGACCCCGGGACTGATGGCCGAAGCCGGTGGGGCGGTTGCTGCCAAGGCGGTTGCGGTAAGGGCCGTAACCGTCAATAAGGCTGCGATTGACTTACGCATGGTACCGCCTCTACTGCCATGGGGAGGGGGGCTGGATGGCCCGAAACTGAGAGCATCGTAGCTGTGGGGTCAGGCCACTAAGCAGGTGCTCCCCTACCCGACTTATGGCCTGTGTTACCCGGCCTTTCCGGGCCGGTACTCGAGTTCGCAGGAGGGCTACTGTAATCCGGAGAATTCCCTTTACCCCGGGTCCCGGGGGTTAGAGGATCATCCGGACAGTCACCGTCTCACTGGGGGTCCGCACGCCATGCCCGTAAAAATCGGTTACGCCTCGGGCGTCTATGATCTCTTCCATATCGGCCACCTGAACCTGCTGCGCCAGGCCAGGGAACGGTGCGACTTCCTGATAGCAGGCGTGGCTTCTGCAGACATGTCCCGACGGCTCAAGGGCATCACCCCCGTGGTTCCGCTGACGGAGCGCCTGGAAATCGTGCGCGGGATCCGGTTCGTGGACGAAGCAGTGGTGGACGAGCACGTGAACAAGGCCGAAACGTGGCGCGAGGTCGGGTTCAACGTTTTCTTCAAAGGCGATGACTGGCGCGGCACACCGAAGGGTGACCGGCTGGAACGGGACATGGACCTGATCGGCGTCGAGGTTGTCTACCTTCCGTACACGCCAACAACGTCCTCCACAATGCTGCGCCGCGCACTGAGCGTCATGACCGGTTCACCCGGAGACTCAGCCCTGAACGCATGAAAACCGGAAACACTTCCGGGCTGCCCCCCGCTCCCGGGCCGAGCCGCCGCAGCATATTGGCGCTGGGCGCCGTAACCGTAGCCCTGACCGGGTGCAGGCCGGAGGAGGTAAGCCCGCAGCCTAGCGCGCAAAGCCCGTCGGCGGCGCCGGTCCACACCGTGCGTTCCCTCTTTGATGCCAGTCCTTTCCAGGTAGCCCACCGCGGTTCATGGGACAACTGGCCCGAGCACACCATGACGGCGTATCGCCAGGCCGCGCTGGCCGGAGTTCCGGCGTTGGAGGTATCGGTGTGTTCGACGGCGGACGGAACCCTGGTCTGTCACCACGACACCGATACCGGACGAACAACCGGGACGCCCCTGACCATTAGCGATACGACGTGGGAAGACCTCTCGAAGCTGCGCGTTGACGCCCGGCAATGGCTGGGGCCGCATACACCGCTGGAACCCATTCCACTCCTGGCGGACGTCCTGGACGCCTACGCCGCCACGCACGTGATCTTCCTTGAGGATAAACAGGGGACCAACACCAAAGCGCTGCTGGATTTGATGGACAGCTACCCGGACTCGCGCCGGCACATCATCTGGAAACAGTCCGCTGTCGCGGCACAGATCCGGGCGGTAAGCGAACGCGGCTATGAGAGCTGGGGCTATTTCACCGGAGAGCAGATGTCCCTGCTGCCTGAGCGGTACGAGCGGTTTACCTTCCTCGGCATAAACACCCTCGCCACGGACGAGGAAATCACTGCTGCCGTGGCAACGGGTAAGCCGGTGATCTGCTGGGAGGTCCATTCCCGGGCAGAACGGGACCGGCTGATCGGGCTCGGTGTCGCGGGCCTAATGAGCGCCAACGTTCCCTATCTCTCGGACCAGGCGTCTCCGGAAACCGGCGACCGTTTCGGCGACGGGATCCGCGCCGCCGGGGACCTGCCGTGGACGGTGAAGCAGGGGTGGTCCGTCCAACCCCAAATGGATGCGGCCCACGGAGTACTCCGGCTGCACGCGCCCGTGAACAGCAGCTACCGGATGGGGTCCATGGGGCCGGTGGAACAGGACGTCCACAGCATCGAGTTTGAGATGAGGTGGCCGGAAAAACTGCCCGGTGTGGAAGGGCACGCAGGCCTGGCATTCGGGCAGGCCAGCGACCTGCCCTACCGGGTGCTGATACCCAGTGATGTGGGAGGCTACCACCTTGTTTTTCGGCCGGACGGGGAAATGACGCTGCTGCTGCGCCATCCAGGCGAAGCAGACGGGCTGCGGCTTTCCGTTGTGGAGACACAGCCGCCGGAACCTGGCGCATGGCTGTCCTTCAGGGTCGACATATCGCCGGACAGTCTGCGCTTTTCCCGCCTTGACGGTGCAGGATGGGCAGGTATGGCGGTTGAACGCAGCTACCGCGGAGGTTACTTCAGCCTCACCCGCAACTATGCTGAGGGCTTTCCAGTTGAGTTCCGCCGCGTAGCCGTTATTTGAGCGCCACCGGACGGTGTCTGCCCCGGTGCCGCCTGGCCCGCCGCCGCCTGCCGCGTCGAGGCAGCGACCCCATCATGACCCCTGCCAGCGCGCCGGCAGCGTTGAGCAGCACGTCCTCTACGTTGCCTACCCGCTCCGGCAGAAACCGATCCTGGGCCAGCTCTCCGGCCCCGGACAGGACGATGCACAGCAGCAGCGCAAGCCACCAGTACCGGCGGGACATAACACGGGCCGCCAGGAAGCCCAGCGGGACGAATAGTGCAACGTTTGCCGAGGCCTCCAGAGAGGCGTAGCTCAGGGCAGGCAGCCCCATTTCCTCCATCCGGTTTAGTCCCTTGATCAGCCTCACGTACAGCGGCCGGTCCACCGGCGTTGGCCAGAGGACGACCACAAAAATGCCGCTTGCGAAGAGCAGGGCGCACACCAGGCTGATGACCTTGCCGATGCGGCTTCTCCGGGATCCCGGCACACGTTTGAGCACCTGGACGTTCACCTGCGACCGAGTTGGTTGTGATTGGCTATCTGTGTGGGCGAGAGGACCGACGGGTAGACGGCGAACTCGTCAATGCTGCCCCGGAAGTATCGGCTGGACGGCGTTTCGGGCCAGAGAGAGCCCAACTGGTCTCCGCCGATCCGCCACCCTCCTGCTGCAGTCTGCACCGCGCTCACCGTATTCGATGCCACCCGCACGCCGTCGACGTAGAGGGCCATGCCGGCGGGACCCTGGGTGGCGACTACATGGTGCCAGGCGTTGTCGTTATAGGTGCGGGGGGATTTGATGGTCCTGGCCGAGCCGCTCCATTCCCCGAAGATCAGGTTGCCGGTATTGGTCATGTAAACGTGACGGCCATAGTTACTGCTCAACCCCGGATTGGTGCCGCTGCGGCGGGGGAGTCCGTTGCCAAAACCGAAGATCTTTCCGCCGGCGGTGGTGTTGGTGCGGAACCAGGCTTCTGCACTGTAGACCGTTGGCGGGGCGAACCGCTGTGCGGCGTAAACGAAGTCATCCACGCCGTCGAACGTGGTGGCCCGGTTGCTGTCCCCGGCAAGGGCACCCGTGGTGTTTCCCAGGGACGGCCTGCCGTAGGGCAGTCCCATCCGGTTACCGGGGGAGGAATCCCCTGCAGCGGCAAAGGTTTCCCCGAGACGCCAGTAGGTGTTGGCTCCGTCGGCACGGACCGCGGCGGGGTAGGACGGCGGCGTGGCCGCGGTGACTACGCCGGCCTGTGCGGACAGCGGTCCCATGTGTCCGTTCGGATCGGTGGCCCGGACCTGATAGGTGTATCTGACGCCGGGAGCGGCCGTGGTGTCGGTGAAGGAGGCCTGCGGCAAACTCCACCAGAGCGAGGAAGCCCGAACCGTGCCCAATGGTGTGGGGGAGCCGTTGCGGTAGACGCTGTAGGTCAGCGCTGAATCATCGGGGTCCGACGTCGACTGCCACCGGATGGTGTTCCGGCCGGCCGTTAGCGATTCGGCTGCCACGAACTGCGGAGCCGCGGGGCCTGCGGACCCCGGGCCGGGCCCGAACCGGGTCAGGCTCTGCTGTGCTCTGCCGTTGACGGTGGTGAATTCCCCGCCTGCCCACAGTATGTCGTTCGTTCCGGCGGTTGTGTGCGTCAGGGCACGAGGCCCGAGCCCTTCCCCAAGCCCGTCATTGGTCAGCGGGTTCCATTGCAGCATGGGCGATGGGGAGTCTACATTCTGGGCGCTGAGGTGGATCCGGCTCCCATCGGTGAAGCCGCCCATGCTGCCGCAGTCATGGGCGTGGTGGGCGGCGTACAGTGTGCTGCCGTAAACGGAGACTGCCTGGGTTGCGCCAAGGCACGTATCCCGCCAGACCTGGTTGTAGGTGCCCAGATCCAACCGCATACGGCCATCGAAGACGCCCCCGCCGGTGCCCTCGTTGCCGACGTAGAAGCCGGTGCTGTCAGAGTCGATGGTTTTGACCACGGATGTTCTGGGAATAAAGAAGTTGGGGTATGTGCGAAGATTTCTTCCGGCGCCGCTGTCCACTACCGCCAGGGCCTTGGAATCGGCTCCGTTCATGGTCGTGAAGTCACCGCCGGTGATGACCACGTTCTTGGCGGGCGGAACGTGCAGGGCCCGGATGGGCAGGTCCGCTGCCGGCGCCCAGGGGAGCAGGGCACCTGTCGGGGTGACGGCGGCGAGCCGCTCGCGGGCAGTGTTCCTGACGCTCCTGAAGTCACCGCCGAAATATATGGCGTTACTGGTGGCGTCGATGGCGCGGACGGTGGCGGATACACCACCGGGCTGGAAGCCGGTCTTAACGGTGCAGCCGGGCAGGTTGATGGCCGCGATGCTGGAGGCACTGACTCCGTTGACCGAACTGAAGCTGCCGCCGATATAGAGGGTCCGCCCGTCGGGGGAGACATCCAGCGCCCTGACCGTGGCCCGGGTACCGGTGACGGAGAGGTTGCAGCTGGTGGGGTTGCCCGTATAGGCATCAAAGGCAGCGAAGTTCACCGCGCTGCGCGTTCCTGCTCCGCCCGCGGCCGTTCCGGGCGGGCGGATAGCGGTAAAGGTGCCGCCGGCGTAGACAATGCCGTTGGCCTGGGCCAGTCCCCAGACAATGCCGTTGGTCTGCCACGTGGGCAGGTTGGTGGCGGAAAAGGCGACTCCGGGTGAGAGAGCCGCGGTGGGCGGACCGAATCCGGCCACTGAGACGAGCGCGAGTAACAATCCGGCGAGGAGGGCAGTGAATTTTTGGCGCATGCGAATCGACCTCTGGCCTTGTTTTCCGGGACACCCGAACGGGGCTTTCCCCGGGTACATTCCGGAAGGACGTACCCGGTATGGAACGTAATGCCCTGCATCGCGGCCGATAACGCGTACCGCTACCCGTTTCGGCCGGCAGGGGTACCTGCCATGCATAGGCCGAATCCGACCGGCGGACCAGAGCACAGGAGGTATTCGGTGCCTCTGATGCGGAGACTGAACTAAGGCCCGGCTCAGATGCGCTCCGTGCCCGGCAGTGGGATGATTAGCACAGACTTACGTTGCGTAATGGTGGACATCACCTGGACGCGCAATCCAACGGCCAGCCAAGGAGATTCTTCCGTGCCTGTGATTTCCACCCCCGACACCCTTAAACCGGCCACCGGCCCCATCGATAATGCCGAAGCTATGCGCATCCGCAACGACTTCCCCATCCTGGACCAGGAGGTTAACGGCCACCGGCTGGTGTACCTGGATTCGGGTGCCACCTCGCAGAATCCGCTCAGCGTGATTGAGGCGGAGCAGGAGTTCTATGAACAGCGCAACTCAGCCGTCCACCGCGGCGCCCACAGCCTGGCCGTCGCCGCCACCGATGTCTACGAGGCAGCACGCGAAACCGTAGCAGGGTTCATTAATGCCCGCCCCGAGGAACTGGTGTGGACGTCCAACGCCACCGAGGCGCTGAACCTGCTCGCGTACTCCTTCTCCAACGCCACGCTCGGCCGCGGCGGGGAGGCTGCCCGCCGCTTTGCCCTCGGCGCGGGAGACGAAATCGTGGTGACGGAAATGGAACACCATGCGAACCTCATTCCGTGGCAGGAACTCGCTGCCCGCACCGGCGCGGTGCTGCGGTACATCCCGGTAGACGAAGACGGCGCCCTGCGGCTTGAGGACGCCGAGTCCGTCATCGGTCCGCGCACCCGCATCCTGGCCTTTTCCCATGCCTCCAATGTGCTGGGCACCATCAACCCGGTTGAGGTGCTTGTGGCCATGGCCCGGCGGAACGGCGCGCTGGTGGTGCTGGATGCCTGCCAGTCGGTGCCGCACCTTCCCGTGGATGTAAAAGCCCTCGACGTCGACTTCATGGCATTTTCCGGGCACAAGATGCTGGGCCCCACCGGCATCGGCGCGCTGTACGGCAAGGCGGAGCTGCTCAACGCCATGCCGCCCTTCCTGACCGGCGGATCCATGATCACCACCGTGACCATGGAACGGGCCGAATACCTGCCCGCGCCGCAGCGGTTCGAAGCCGGAACCCAGCGTATCTCCCAGGCCATGGCGCTGGGGGCCGCGGCCAACTACCTCACCGAAACCGGCATGGACCGCATCCATGCCTGGGAATCGGCGCTTGGCCAGCGTCTGGTCTCCGGCCTGGAGCAGATTGACGGTATCCGGGTCCTGGGACCGAAGGCAGGCGGGGAGCGGATCGGTCTGGCAGCATTCGACGTCGACGGCGTCCATTCCCACGACGTCGGACAGTTCCTGGATGACCAGGGCATCGCCGTCCGCGTGGGCCACCACTGCGCACAGCCGCTGCACCGCCGGCTTGGCCTGGTCTCCACCACCCGCGCCAGTACCTACCTCTACAACACCACCGACGACGTCGATGCGTTCCTGGCCGCAGTTGCCGGCGTCCGTCCCTTCTTTGGAGTGAAATAAATGAGTTCGGACCTGCAGCAGCTTTACCAGCAGATCATTCTGGAACACGCCAAGCAGCGCCGTGGCGACGGGCTGGCGGAGGCCCCTGCCGGAACTGCGGTAGGAGAGTCCCACCAACTCAATCCCACCTGCGGTGACGAGATTACGCTGCGCGCCGTCGTCGATGGATCCACCGTGGACGGGATCAGCTGGGAAGGGCAGGGCTGCTCCATCTCGATGGCCTCAGCCTCGGTGCTGACCGGGATGATGACGGGCCTGAACCGCAGCGAGGCAGCCGGGCTGGTTGAGGAGTTCAGGACACTGATGCGCTCGCGCGGCAGCATTGAACCGGATGAGGAAGTGCTGGGTGATGCTGCCGCTTTTGCCGGCGTGGCCCGCTACCCGGCGCGGGTCAAGTGCGCCATGCTCGCCTGGGTGGCGCTGGAGGAAGCCCTCGCCAAGGCGGTGCCGGCGGCCTAGCGTGCGACGCCCCCTGTAGGTATTGCGGCAGCCGGGGCAGGTACCTAACACTCTTCCGGGAAGGCCGGACCTGAGATTGGCTTCAGGTATCTCGCCGCCCGTTCCCAAAAGGGCCGGCCTCATTCTCTCGGGGGGACATTTTGCCTAAGCGCGCAGTGATTACCGGTATCACGGGGCAGGACGGCTCCTACCTTGCGGAACTCCTGTTGAAGAAGGGGTACGAGGTTCACGGTCTTATCCGCCGGGCCTCCACGTTTAACACGTCAAGGGTGGAGCACCTCTACGTGGATCCGCACGACCCCGATGCAAAGCTGTTCCTGCACTACGGGGACCTCAGCGACGGTTCGCGCCTGGTGACGATGCTTGCGAGCCTGCAGCCGGACGAGGTCTACAATCTTGCCGCCCAGTCCCACGTGCGGGTTTCCTTCGACGAGCCGGAACACACAACGGACACTACGGGCATGGGCACTGTGCGGCTGCTTGAAGCCGTCCGGCTGGCGGGCATCGACACCAGGTTCTATCAGGCATCATCGTCCGAGATGTTCGGTGCTACTCCGCCTCCGCAGAACGAGGCGACACCGTTCTACCCGCGGTCACCCTACGGTGCCGCGAAGGTCTACAGCTACTGGATTACCAGGAATTACCGTGAGGCGTACGGCTTGTTCGCCGTAAACGGGATCCTCTTCAACCATGAATCCCCACGGCGCGGAGAGACGTTCGTGACCCGGAAGATCACGCGGGCTGTGGCCGCCATCAAGGCGGGACAGCAGCAGGTCCTCTACATGGGCAATCTGGACGCCGTCCGTGACTGGGGCTACGCCGCCGAATATGTGGAGGGCATGTGGCGCATGCTGCAGGCCGACGAGCCCGAGGACTATGTGCTGGCCACGGGCGGCAGGTACACCGTGCGGGATTTCCTGACCATTGCCTTCGAACATGCCGGCCTCGATTGGGAGGAACACGTGAAGTTCGACGAACGCTACCTTCGTCCTACGGAAGTTGACGCACTGGTTGGCGATGCTTCCAAGGCGCAGGATGCGCTCGGGTGGAAGGCCACGGTGCACACTCCCGACCTGGCCCGCCTTATGGTGGACGCGGATATCGAGATGCTCAAGCATTCGGGCCGCACCTGGATCGATACCGTGAACCTGGATTCCTGGAATGACTGAAAGAGCCCGGAGGCACGACGGTACGGGCTTCGAGCCCGGCAGCCTCGATCGGGACGCGCCCTTCTATATCGCGGGACACCGCGGACTCGTCGGGTCGGCTATTTGGCGCAGACTCGAATCCGAGGGTTTCTCCCGTCTAATGGGCCGGACCTCTGCCGAACTTGATCTCCGGGACCGCGCCGGCGTCTTCGAGTATTTTGCCCGGACCGCTCCCCGCTATGTGGTGCTGGCCGCAGCGAAGGTGGGCGGCATCCTGGCCAACGCAACGTATCCGGTGGACTTCCTCACGGAAAACCTGCAGATTCAGCTCAATGTTATGGACGCCGCCCGGGAACACGGTGTGGAACGCCTTCTTTTCCTGGGCTCGTCCTGCATCTATCCGAAGTTTGCGGAGCAGCCCATTCGTGAGGAGTCACTGCTCACCGGTCACCTGGAGGAAACCAACGACGCGTACGCGATAGCAAAGATCGCCGGCATCACACAGCTCCAGGCCGTTCGGCGCCAGTACGGACTGCCCTGGATCTCGGCCATGCCCACCAACCTTTACGGGCCGGGCGACAACTTCTCGCCGGAAGGGTCCCACGTTCTGCCGGCCCTTATTCGCCGCTACGATGAGGCTGCACGTGAGGGCCGGGCCAGCGTGACCAACTGGGGGACAGGCTCGCCCCGGCGTGAATTCCTGCACGTGGACGACATGGCTGCTGCTTGCCTTCATCTGCTGGAGCACTATGACGGACCTCAGCAGGTCAATGTGGGAACGGGCTCGGACATCACCATCCGGGAGCTCGCCGGTCTGGTCGCGGAAGCCGCGGGCTATACCGGGGACACCGAATGGGACAGCTCAAAACCCGACGGAACGCCCCAGAAACTCCTTGACGTCTCCAAACTGTCCGAATCCGGGTGGACGGCGAAGATCAGCTTGGAGGACGGCATCCGGGACACGGTGTTATGGTTCCGGGATCATCTGGCCGCGGTGGGAGGCTAGTCCCGGCCCCGGCCAGATCCCGTTCAGCGGCCTAAAGGGCCGGTCAGGGCCGGCCCATGCTCCGGTAGGTCCACCCGGCAGCCCGCCATGCTGCCGGGTTCAGGATGTTCCGGCCGTCGATGAAGTTTTTCTCCGCCACCAGGGTGCCCGTGGATTCAGGGTCCAGATTGCGGTACTCCTGCCATTCGGTCAGCAGCACCACCGCGTGGGCATTAAGGAGGGCATTTTCAGTGGCCGGTTCGTAGTTCAGCTCAGGGAAACGGCCCTTGGCGTTCTGCAGCGCCTCAGGGTCAGTCACGGTTACGGTGGCACCCTGGAGCTGCATCTGCGCTGCGGCGCTGAGGGCGGGGGAGTCCCTCACATCATCGCTTTCCGGTTTGAAGGCGGCACCCAGAATGGTGATCCGCTTGCCGAGCAAGGAACCGCCGCAGATTTCCCGGGTCATTTCCACCACCTTCGATCGGCGGCGCATGTTGATTGCGTCCACCTCACGCAGGAAGGTCAGAGCCTGGTCCGCGCCCAGTTCCCCCGCGCGGGCCATAAAGGCGCGGATGTCCTTGGGCAGGCAGCCGCCACCGAAACCGACGCCGGCGTTTAGGAAGCTTCGCCCGATCCGTTCGTCCATGCCGATGGCGTCGGCCAGGGCCGCGACGTCTGCTCCGGACGCTTCGCAGACCTCCGCCATGGCATTGATAAAGCTGATCTTGGTGGCGAGAAAAGAGTTCGCTGCGGTTTTGACCAGTTCCGCGGTGGCGTAGTCCACCACCATTCTTGGGGTGCCCGTGGACAGCGGGATGGCATAGACCCGGTCCAGGGCGGCGACGGCGGCGTCGGCATCGGTGCCGGGCACTCCGTAGACGAACCGGTCCGGATCGAGCGTGTCCTGGACAGCATGGCCCTCGCGCAGGAATTCGGGATTCCAGATGAGGACGGCGCCCGTTGCCTCCAGCTGAGGTGCCAGACGTGCAGCGGTTCCTACCGGAACCGTGGATTTACCTACCACCACGCTGCCCGGTTTCAGGTGGGGCACCAGGCCATCAACCGCGGCGTCAACATACCGCAGATCCGCCGCGTACTCGCCCTTCCGCTGGGGTGTGCCCACACAGACGAAATGAACGTCGGCGCCGGCGGCAGCGGCCGTGTCGGTGCTGAAGCGCAGGCGTCCGCTATCGAGGGCTTCGGCAAGCAGTTCGGGCAGGCTGGGTTCAAAAAAGGGCGCCCGTCCGGCCGCGAGATCCGCGACCCTGGTGGCATCGACGTCGATCCCCACCACGTCATGGCCCAGCCGGGCCATGGACACTGCGTGGACGGCACCCAGATAACCGCAGCCAATAACGGAAATACGCACTGTTCCCCTATGTTCATCGCGCTTATGCAGACCGGAACAACCATATCCTGCGTGCTGCGCCCGGTGATCAGGGCAGGTTGGGAGGCAGCTCCACCCGGAAGGTGGTGCCAACACCGATTTTTGAGCTGAAGGAAATACGTCCGCCGTGGGCTTCCACAATTGATTTGGTGATCACGAGACCGAGGCCCACACCGGGTATTGCGGCTTTCTTGACCTGGCCGGTCCGGAAGAACTTGGTAAAGACCTCCCGCTGATCGGCCTCGCTCATGCCTATACCGGTGTCCTCGACCTCCAGTAGCAGGTTTCCTTCCTCCCGGCGGGAACGCACCGTGACCCTGCCGCCGTCGGGCGAGTACTTGATGGCGTTGGAGAGCAGGTTGTCCAGGACCTGGGAGATCCGGGCCGGATCCACCGTGGCCAGCAGGTCCCTGGCACAATCGCAGTCCAGGTCCACACCAACGGCCGCGGCGCGGGGGCCGGCGGAATCCAGGGCTACGCGCACCAGTTCGGCAACGTCCGTCTCCGAACGGTGCAGGTGCATGGTTCCGGAGGCAGTGGTCAGCAGGTCCGCGACCAGCAGCAGCAGGCGTTCGGCGTTGCGCTGGGCCACCTGCAGGGCACTTTGCAGACGCGGCGGGATGCCGGGGAGCGCCTCGTCATCCAGCACCAGGTCCAAATAGCCGATGATTGAGGTCAGCGGGGTCCGCAGTTCATGCGAGACGCTGGAGACAAAGTCCTCCCTGGCGTTCAGCGCGTTGACCATCTCCGTCACGTCGCTGTAGGCCAGGACGGAGCCGGTGAATATGCCGTTTTCCCGCATGGGCCGGGCGCAGACGGCCAGGGCACGCTGGCGCTCGCCTGTTCCCACCCAGATCACGACGTCGGAAAAGGCCTCCTCCCGCATGGCGCGCTGGGAGGGGCGCAGGTCTACGGATAACGGCGTGATCTGGTCCAACCCGTAAATTCTCGCCGCACTGTCCGTGTCGCCGGCATACAAAAGCCCGGCCAGGGCATGGTTGGTGCGCTGCCTGCTGTTCATGAGGATGGTCCGGCCGGTGGCGTCCACGGCCATAACGCCCACGTCCACGGTCTCAAGCACCGCGTCCAGCAGCCGCGACCGCCTCCTGGTTTCCTGCAGGCTGGCCTGCAGCTCTGTTTCGATGGCGATCAGCCGTTTGTGCTGCGCGGTGGTATCGGTTTCCATGGTCGAGGCCACCACACAGATACCCAGCATCACAAAGGGAATCAGGAGCGGGGCCGCCAGAGTGTCCACGCTGGGAAAACCTCCGGCCTGAAAGAACAACGGGGTCCACAACACCAGCGTGGTGCAGAAATAACTGAGGAACCATGCCAGACGCGGAGCGGCGCCGGACCAGGCCATCCAGAAAACGGGAAAAACAGCAAGGAAACTCAAACCAATCACGGAGTTCCGGCCGTCGAAGTAAAGGCCTCCCACCACGGCGAAATCCAGCACTGGAATGCACCAATAGGCAAGGGGTGGGAATTTGTCCCAGGGGACCGCAACACACGCCACGGTCAGAACGGCAAGAAGTGCCACGGCAAAATGGAACCCGGCATTCCCGTAGAGCGTGGGGTCCACCACTGCCGTAATGAGAAGCGCCACGGCAACCGCGATCAGAACCGGCAGCTGGCTTACCAGTAACCGGTACCGCAGGCTGAGCTGATTAAACTGAGAGGTCATGCCCGTCAGGGTTGCCACTTGGTCTTTGAGACTGGACATGAAAAAGGAAACCCCCGGATTCCTGTAGAGATAGCTCAGATTATAGGGGTGCTCCTGTAGAATACCGAGCTAGGGGAGCGGGGAATCAGAAGGTCTCGCAGGACAGGAAAAAATACAACATGGAAATTCAACGTGTAGCCGTCATCATCGAAGATGATGCGGATATCCGCGACCTGCTTAATGCCGTGCTCCAGCAGTCGGGGTTTAAGGTCTTCACCGCTCCCAACGGCTCAGCGGGCGTTGAAGCCGTTCGGCTGCACAATCCCAGCGTGGTTACGCTGGACCTGGGTCTGCCGGACATTGACGGGTTTGAAGTCATCCGGCAGCTGCGGCAGTTCAGCGATGCGTACATCGTGATGCTTACTGCCCGGGCGGAGGAGCTCGACACCCTGATGGGGCTTGAAGCCGGTGCGGATGACTACATCACCAAGCCCTTCCGGCCGCGGGAACTGCGGGCCCGAATCTCCGCCATGCTCCGCCGTCCCCGCGGCGAAGCCGCCGCCGAACCCGCAGATTCCGCCACGCCTGCCCCCGGCGCGGCCGTCTCCGCCAATGTCCCGGCGGCTCCTGCCTCCGCTTCCTCCTTCACCGCAGCACCGGTTTCCGCCCCCGCGCCCGCTCCGGGCACACTGGCGCATAACGGCCTGACCCTGAACCCCGGCACACGCACCACGGAAATTGACGGCCTGAATGTTGAGCTGACCCGCACGGAATTTGACCTCCTTCACGCCCTCCTGGAAGGCGGCCGGCTGGTCCGCACAAAGACGGACCTGGTGCGGAGGCTGCGGGGCGAGGAATACGACACGGGCACTTTCATCAGCGACGCGGATGAGCGGACGGTAGAGGTGCATGTAGGCAATCTCCGCAGGAAGCTGGGGGATGATTCGAAGGCACCCCGCTGGCTTGAGACCGTCCGCGGCGTTGGCTACCGGCTGGCACCCCAGGGCTGATCCGCCGGCAAGATTCCCTTAGGGGGAGCAACCGGTACGAATCCTGTGCCGGGCACGCTGGTCCGGGCCGTTGCCGGCCGTAGCCGTCGGGCACTGCCGAGTCGGTTACACGACGGCAGGAAGCTCCACCGTGAAGCTGGTGCCGCTACCCAGGGTGCTCTGCACCCGGATGCTGCCGCCGTGCGCTTCCACAATGTCTTTGCTGATCGCCATGCCCAGTCCTACGCCGGGGATGCCGGCCTGCCGGACCGCGCCGGTGCGGAAGAACTTGGTAAAGACCTCTTCTACGTCCTCTGCGGTCATACCCATGCCGGTGTCCGCCACACGGAAGACCACGCGATGTGCTTCCTGCCAGGCGGTCACGGTAACAGTGCCGCCGTCGGGGGAGTATTTGATGGCATTGGACAGCAGGTTATCCAGTACCTGGGCAATGCGCTGCGGGTCCGCGACCAGCGGCAGTTCCGCGGGGGCCTCATCCAGTACTTCGACGCCGATCTCCCGCGCCCCGGCCTGAACTGCACCGACGCTGGTATGAATAAGGTCCGCCAGGCACGTGGGCTGCAGTTCCAGGGACAGCTTCCCTGACGCCGCGGTCAGAAGATCCGAGACAAGACGCAGAAGCCGCTCGCTGTTGCGCAGCGCAACCCGCAGGGACACCGGGATGCTGCCCTGCAACCGGGTGTCCTCGGCTTCGTCAAGCGCAAGTTCCAGGTAGCCCATGATGGATGTGAGCGGAGTACGCAGCTCGTGCGAGACGCTTGCCACGAAATCGTCCTTGGCAGCGAGGGCGTCAACCAGCGCCGTGACGTCGGAGAGGACGATCACCGCTCCGTTGAATCCGCCGTTGTTGTCCCGCATCACGGCCGCTGAGGTGTTCATGGCGATCTGGCCGCCGGGAGGCCCCAGCCACAGCTGGACATCACGGAAGTCGGAGCCCATTAGGGAACGGGCCACCGGGCGCTGTTCGGCGGGCAGGGGCGTGGAGCCGTCGAGGGTATAGAGGAGCAGATCGCGCTCGTGCGGGTTGGAGATTCCTTCCGGCAGAGCCTGTTGCTGCAGCAGCTGCTGGCGGCGGTTCATGTGCCGGGGTACACCGTGTTCATCCACCAGAAGGATGCCGACGTCGATGGCGTTCAACACGTCATCCAGCAGCTGTGATTTCCGCTTGCTTTCGGCGAGTGCCGCTTCGAGCAGGCGGTCTTTGTTCTCCAGGGTTTCACGCTGGGAGCGGATGTCCTCGCGCAGCACGGACACGGTCACCGCGACGCCGAGGCTGACCAGCGGAACCAGGAGCGGGGCGGTCAGGTTCCCACCGTTAACCTCATCGGTTCCAGTCAAAAGAAACGGGTGCCACACCGCGAGCAGAGGGCAGATAAAGCTCAGGTAGCGGGCGGTGACAGGAGAGACCCTGGACCAGGACAGCCAGAATACGGGGAAGACGTGGAGCAGGCTCAGCCCGGTAAGGATGCCGGCGCTGCCGTGATGAAGCTGGGCGATGGCAACGAAATCAAGCAACGGAATGATCCAGTAGGACGGGTACCAGACACGGTCCCACGGGATGGCGATACACGCGGCCGTCACCACGGCCAGGGTCACCAGTCCGGCAACAAACTCCGGGTTCTGGAACACTTCAGGCAACTGCCAGGCGGCAAGGGCGCAGATGAGCCCCACAACAATAACCAGGGGCGCCTGGCTAACCGCGGTGCGGTAGCGCAACGGCAGTTGGTGGAACTGGGAGCTGATGCCGAAAAACTTCAGCGTCGACTGCGATAACTTCGACATCCGTAACCCCCTGTAAGCACAACAGGGTCTAACGATACCGGGAGGAAGACACCCGGAATGACCGAGCGGTTTGGTGGCTTGCGAAGTGAGGGCGGCAGTTAGGCGGGGGAAAAAAGTCCGGGCTCACTGAGATACGCCATGGTTTCGATACCGCACGCATCAACGGCCACTACCATTTCCGTCAGACCGTTAAGGTCGCGGCGGGCCACGAGGTCCTGCGCGGCGGCGGCCAGTGCGGAGAGCCGTACCGCCCCGGCCATGTGGCTGGAAATCTTGATGCTGAGGACCACATCCATGGCAGCGTCAAAGTCGGGGCGCGCGACGGCCTGCTCCAGGCGGGTAAATCTGCTATCCCACATGGCCACAAAATTGGAGACAAACCGGCGGCAGGACTCGGCGCCAACCTGATCGCTCAGCCCGCGTAGCTTGTCCATGGAGATCAGCTGCGCCTCAAGGTGCTCCAGGGACGCCATTAGGGCGCGACCCTGCTGCTGGTGATCCGGGAACGGCGGACGGCAGCGACCAGCGTCTGCAGCGTTGCCGGTGCAGTGGCGGGCGGGCTCGGATGCCCGTCCGGTGGAGACTGCGGGGGAGGGGGAGACAAACAAAATATCCTTCGGAGGGTGGGGCCGCCGCGGGGCGCTAGGATCCTGGTCGGAGCCGGCCGGGTGCTCCCGGCCGATACCCCACGGTCTCACCCAAACCTCAGGAAAACTTGCCTGCAACGCTCAAGATCGAGGCAATATTGCAGTCCGCCGTGTTTGGGCTTCTCTCCGGCGCTGTGCAACGTATACGGCCAGAGCCCCAAGCGCAGCGCCCGCTGAATTGGCAAGGATGTCCTGGGCAGTGGCATAACGGGCCGGCAGAAGGAAATGCTGCACGGTTTCAATGGAACAGGAGGCAGCCACACCGGCGACGGCGGCCAACCAGGCGAAACGCCCGGGAAGGCGTGCGGCGGCGAACACGCCAAAGGGAACAAACAACACAACGTTCGCGGCAGACTCCACCAGCGGGTAGCCGACCCAGCCCGGGACGCCGGCGGAATGCAGGCCGGTGAGGAGGTGCTGGATCATGCCCGCAGATCCGGCGTCCACAGGCGAGGGCCAGAACACGATGAGGGTGAGTGCACCTGCATAGAACAGGAAAAGGAACGTCAGGCGTCTGCCCCGTCGCGGCTGCGGGATGGCCATGTTCACCGGTAGCGGCGTTCCCAGGCGAGCAGTTCATTCACTGCAGGGGTGAGCTGGCGGAGCATTTGCTGGTAGACAGCGTCGCTGCGGCGGTAGGGGTCCACCACATCATCTTCCTGCGGTCCGGCAGGATGGACGCTGCGCAGCATCAGCGCCCGGGCGAGGCCCTGCTGCCATCGCTCCTTGGACGGGGCGCCCGGGTCGGCGTCGACAAGCGGCAGCAGGCGGGCCAATTCTCGCAATGTAAAGGTACGGCGCAGCAGGCCGGGCGCCAGTTCCACAACGCTGCTCCGGTGACCCCGGGTCAAAGCAAGTACCAGGTCCTGTTCCGGGAGTATCGCCTCCGTGAGCTGCCGGGCGGTAAAACCGGTGGGATCTCCGCCGAAGATATTCACGAAACCTGCCACATGCGGTTCGATGTCCGCGCCCACGAGTGCGCCCGTGCCGGCGCTGGTGACCGAGAACTCGCCGGGGGCCATCTGGTCCAGCCCTGCCTGGAGCAGGCGTTCAGCGAGGGGGGAGCGGCAGATATTGCCGGTACAGACGGTCAGGATACGGAACGGTTCGGTGGTTGCTCTCATGTCACCAGGCTTCGGTTGGGGCCGGTTTTCCGGCTCTGGGGCAGCCGGTTTAGCTGGTGTTGAGGTTACCTTGTGTGGCGCTTGAGCTTTGCCGGAATGTTTCACGAACACTGTGTTTGGGCGGCGTTGTTTCTTGAGGGGAGGGCAGCAAAGTAATACCCAGCGGCAAGGAAAACCTTCCACCGCCGAAGTCTTTCGAACAAGGGGAACAACATGAACAAGATGGCCAAGGGTGCAATGGCAATCGGCGTCGGCGCGGCAATGCTGCTGGGCGGCGGCGGAACCCTCGCCCGCTGGAACGCGACAGAGGCTGCCAACGCCGGCACCATCGTCACCGGTAACCTGGACGTCACGGCGGCCAAGGGCGTGTGGACCAACACCAAGGGTGTGGTCATCGCGAACATCAACGATTACCGCGTGGTGCCGGGCGAGGCCCTTACCTTCACCCAGACGCTGGACGTGGACCTTCAGGGTGCCGAAATGAAGGCAACTCTCGGCCTGAACAAGCTGCCGGAAGGCACCTCGAGCAACATGTCGTTCTCCACGCCCACCCTGAAGCAGAAGGGCCAGCCGGTAAACCCGATGAGCCTGACCCAGGCCAACGACGGTGAAATGACGGCTTCCACGACCTTCACCTTCAAGGACACCGCCGCCGGTCAGCAGGACGTGAACACCCGGATCGACCTGGGCGACATCAACTACGTCCTGAACCAGGTCGCTAAGTAACCCTTCGCAGTTCCCCCTTGTTCCAACCCCGGTTGTGCGCGCCGCGCAACGCGACGCGCACAACCTGTTTCCTGGAGAAGAATCCGTGAAGAGCCTTCGAGCACTGAAAGCAGCCGGCCTGGTCCTGGCCGCCGTGGTGCTCGGGCTGATGACGGTCCAGGGAAGCTACGCACTGTGGAACGCCTCAGCACCGCAGAACGCCGGCACCGTCCAGACCGCCGACTTCAACGTCACGGTCAACGAAGCAAGCATGGCCCAGACGCCTTCGCTGGCCCTGAACCTTGAGGGCCTGACCCGCGGAACGGCTGTTTACACGTCCCTGCGGGTCACCAACGCCGTCAACGTCAGCCCCGGCTCACCGCTGGTACTGCAGCCGGCAGTCTCGGCTCCGGTCCCCAGCAGCACCTTGAACGGAAACCTGACGGTGACCACCGCCGTCGTACAGGGGAACTCAGCCTGCACTGCGGGCCTGGCATATCGGACCGGTACGCCGGCGCTTCCCGTGCTGGCAACAAAGGCCACCCAGACCATTTGCTTCAAGGTCGCACTGCATCAGAACACCCCGGCAAACCTTCTTGGCAAGCCGGTCAGCATCCCCGTGAACCTCAGCGTGGCGCAGCTCGCGCCGGCAGCTTAGTGATGGATAGGAAAACCATGTCGAGTGGCCGCAGGACAGCAGATAAGCCCGCCAGCCCGTTGAGCTTCATCGGAACCGGCCTGAGCTATATTGCCCTCTGCGCCACGGCGCTCATCGCCCTGGTCCTGGTAGTGGTTCCGCTGGCCACCGGTTCCCAGACCTACAGCGTCCTGACCAGCTCCATGGCACCGAAGTACGCTCCGGGTACGTTCCTGGTAGTAAAGCCCGTCCCGTTTGAGGAACTGCGTGTGGGCGACGTCATCACCTACCAGATTGAGTCCAACGACCCCGCCGTGATCACCCACCGGATCACTTCCATGGGGGCAACCCAGGATGGTACGCCCACGCTTATCACCAAGGGCGATAACAACGACATAACCGATCCCAAGCCGGTTCTTGAGGTACAGGTGCGCGGCAAGCTCTTCTATGCAGTGCCGTATGTAGGCTTTGCCGCCAATGCACTAGGCAACTCGGACCGCGGGGCAGCCATGCAGTGGGGTGCGGTAGCCCTGCTCGGTTACGGTGTGGTCACCATGGTCCGCGGAGCCCTGGCCAAGAAGCGCGGGGAAGGCGAAACCCCTCAGGATGGCACGGGAACGGATGAACCGGGCCTTGATTCCTCCGACGGTGGGGATTCCTCCGACGGTGGAGCCGGCGCTGCGTCCCGGTCAATGCCGGGCAGCGGAGCAACGGTTACGGACTCCTATGACCACCTGGAGACGGACGATCCGATCCTGGAAGAGTGCGATCACTGCACCCACGACGCCGCTCACCGCCACGGCAGTGCCACCCGGAAGCCTGTTGCCGTCTAATGACCTTCTCCAAGCCGTTGTGGCGCCGGCTGGTGCTCGGTGCGGTGACCGGAACTGCTGCCGCGGTCACCTTTGGTGGAATCCCCGCGGCATCGGCAGCGGAGAGCTACCTCAGTTTCAGCACCGACGGCACCAATTTCACCTCCACCCTGGCACGGCCCGTCTTTGATCAGAACCTGACCCTGGTTCCCGGAACATCCACGGCCGGAACCATCTGGGTGCGCAACGACGGCGATGACGCCGCCTACCTTTCCGCCGGTGCGGTAGCCACCCGGATGGACCCGCAGCTGGCGGGGATGCTCGGCGTCAGCGGATCGGCTCCTTCCCGAAACGGAAAGCCGGTTTATCTGGGCCCCGTCGGGGAATGTGCGGAGCTTTACCGCGGGTGGGAAATCCCCTCCGGGGATGCCGTGCGGGTAGCCCTCACCGCCGGACTCTCCCCGGACGCGCCAAACGAGGCCCGCAACCGCAGCGCCGGATTCAACGTTGTTTTCCATCTCCAGGCCATGGACGGCACCGGCACCGCCCCCGGGGCCTGCGACGCCCTGGACACTGATGCCGGGACCCCGGTTGCCCCGCCGGAAGATGAAAACGCCGGCAGCAGTACGGGTACGGACACCGGGGACGCGCAACCGTCCCGGTCCAACCAGCCGGCGGCCGGCCGGGCGCCGGAGGCTGCACTGGCCGGTTTTCCCGCCACCGGGATAGGACCTGGGCAGGCAGTGACATCGCCGGAGTTCAACAAGATTCTCTCGCCGATGGACTCGGGGCGCCCGGTGCAGGCGGTGCCTGCCGGTTTCCAGAGCACTGTTGAACCCATCATCCGTTCGCTCTCGGGTACTCTCCTGATAGTGATGTCGGTGGCGTTTTTCGCCGCCGCGGGGATCCGACTACGAAGCAGGGGCCAATGAGCAGGAAAACGCAGCAGGGGGCTGCGGAACACCCTGAAACCGGCGACGGCACGCGTCCGGGCGTGTTCGGCAGGCTCCGCAGGCAGCCGGGCTTCCGGACCGCCGTGATCGCGTTCATCGTCACGGTGGTCCTGGGATTGGGTGGCACTGCCGCCTACGCCTACTGGAGCGCCTCTACGGCAGCAACCATCACGGTGACGCCGAAGGCGAAACTGGGCACGCCGCCGGCGAAGTTCGACTGCTACGAGATGCTCACGCCGAACGAGATCCGCTGGCCTGTGGTAAGGGATGCCGACAAGGACGTGGTGTACCTGCTGACCTTTACGGTGGACGGCATCACGAAGTCCTATGCCCTCCCCAACAGTGACCGATACGTGCGGCATGGGGAGGTAGTGCTTCAGCCCTCGTCCATCAGCGCCCTGCAGGGTGCTTTCGGCCAGACCGCCCTGAAACGACGGACAATGACTGTCTCGCTGCGGACTGCAACCGTCAACCTGAACGTGGCTTCCCTGACGCCTTTTACTGAAGCGGACGTTGTGGAACAGAGCACACGGCAGGAAATGACTATGTTCTATGTGACCACCGGGTGGGCAAACTACCCCTGCCGCTAGCCGGCTTCGCCTTCCTGGTACACATCCGGAATGCCGTCCTTGTCATCATCGCGGCGCTCTTCGGCCTCGATGGCTCGGTAGCGGCGGTTCCGCACCGTGAGCAGGGCTGAGGCGATGAATGCCGCCAGCACGGAGGCCGCGAGGATACCCACCTTGGCGTCGTCGTTATGCGCTGAACCGACGGCGAAGCTGAGGTCATTGACCAGCAGGGAGACGGTGAAGCCGATGCCGGCCAGGATGCCGATGCCCAGCAGGTCAACCCAGCGCAGGTCCGGGTCCAGTTTGGCCTTGGTGCCGGCGGTGATGCCCCACGTGGTGAGCAGGATGCCGATTGGCTTGCCGAGCACGAGGGCAATGATGATGCCGATGGCTACCGGGTCGGCCAGTACGCGGCTGAGCCCGTCCCAGCCGCCAATAGCGACGCCGGCGGAGAAGAACGCGAAGATCGGCACCGCGATGCCGGTGGAGATGGGACGGAACCGGTGCTCGAAGATCTCCGAGAGCCCCGGTGCTTCCGGGTTGGCAGGCAGCTTCTGCCGGTCCGGTCCGCGGCGCAGTACGGGGACGGCGAAGCCCAGCAGCACACCGGCGACGGTGGCGTGGACACCGGATGCATGCATCAGCGCCCAGGTGGCCAGGGCCAGCGGCAGCAGGATGACCCAGGCGGGCCAGATACGGGTACCGAAGAACCGGGGTACGCGCTGGACCAGAACGGTGAACGCGGCCAGCGGCAGGAGCATCCAGAGCAGGTAAAGGGGCTGGACGTTGTCGGAGTAGAACAGGGCGATGATGGTGATGGCGATCAGGTCATCCACCACGGCCAGGGTCAGCAGGAAGATGCGCAGGGCACTGGGCAGATGGGAGCTGATAACCGCCAGCACGGCAAGGGCGAAGGCAATATCAGTGGCGGTGGGGATGGCCCAGCCCCGCAGGCCGTCGGAGCCGGCGATCAGGTTGACGGCCACGTAGATCAGGGCGGGAACAACAACTCCGCCGAACGCTGCGGCAATCGGCACGATCGCCCGGCGCATGTCCCTAAGGTCGCCGGCGACGAACTCCTTCTTCAGCTCCAGGCCCACCAGGAAGAAGAAGATGGCCAGCAATCCGTCCGCTGCCCAGGCGCCAATGCTCAGTTCCAGATGCCAGGGCTCGTAACCGATTTCGTAGTCGCGGAGAGCGAAGTAGGTGTCCGAGGCGGGGGAGTTGGCCCAGATCAGGGCGGCAACGGTCGCTATCAGGAGGAGGATGCCGCCAACGGTTTCCTTACGCAGGATTTCGCCGATGCGCAGGGTCTCGCCGTAGCTGGACCGGCCAAGGACGGTTCGCGGGCTCGGCGGCTTGGAGGGCAGGTTCTGGGGCTCAGTGGCCATTAATCAGGTTCCTTACGGATTCGGGTACGGCAAACAATTGCCGACCAGACTTCCCGGCGCACCGCAGACCAGTCTACCCGGTCTCACCGGGTATGTGTGACCGGAGGCTACCGGCCGGGCAGCAAAACGCCCCGGCAGGCATACCCGGCCGGGGCGTTGGATGTTGCTGTGGACTAGCCGACCAGGGCGCGGATACCAATCACGATGGTGGCCAGGCCAAAGACCATGGCGGTGCTGATCTTCATCAGGTTTACGGTCATGTATCGGGTGGCGGCACCGTTTTCATCGCGTGCCTTGGGGGACTTGAGGACGTCCTTCAGGAAGGCCGGCCAGACCAGGATGGACCACAGGCCGGCAATAATCAGGATGATTGCAAGGGGGGCGGGAAGGCTCATGGCGGCGGTTAGCCCTGCCGGCTTTCGATCCACTTGCCGGCCTGTCCGGCCTGGATGGTCAGCGCCTTGCCGATCATCGGTTCCGCAGCCTTGGCAATCTTGTCGCCGAGGAACGGGATGGAGGAGCCAACCTTGCCGTCTACATCCACGCGGGTGCCTTCGGCCACGGTGACCAGACGCTGTACCGCGTTGACCTTCAGGGGCACTCCGCCAACGGACAGCTCAACGGTTGCCTCGCGGGACCCGTCAGCAGCCGGTGCTGCCCATTCTTCCTTCTGGGTCACGGTGAGGGTGGCACCAACAAATTTCTTGGCGATGTCCGGGAGCCGGTCGGTGGGCATGGTGCGTACGGCGGTGAGCACAAATGCGCCGGCGGTGTTGCCTTCCACCAGGGCCGAGACCAGGGAGCCGCCCACGTGCTCGCTGATGCTGCGCAGGAACCCCTCGTCGGCAAACGTGTCCGTCACGGTGACGACGTCGTAGGGCAGGATGGTTGAAGCGTTCAGGGCCATGGGTCCTCCAGATGTGGGTGTGATGCCGGATGAATGCCGCAGGCGCTAGCCTGCCTACCGGCCAACCCTCATCCTAAACCGAGCACACAGCCGCCCATAAACAGGGAACCTAGCGGCCCAGGTTTACACATCCCGCAGCCTCACCCATTCCGTTGTTGCCGGTCACCTCGTAAATGAGGAGGGACTCACCGTCACCGTTGTCAGGCACCGTCCACGGCACGGTGCTGCTCACCGTGGCGTTGCCCGAGGGATCCGTGGTGAAGTCCAGGACGAGCCCGCCGCTGCCGGCATCCTGCGGGTCGACTTCCTCCTCCCCGGCGTCGGAGGCTGAAGCGCCACAGGCTTTCTGGTGCAGGCGGCCGGTGTAGCCGGTGTCCGGCTGGAAACCCTGTGCCTGCAGTTTCACCGTGGTGTCCGCTTCGGTTTCGGACACGGTGAGGATGGCCTCGGCATCGTCGGGGATTTGGGCGGTGTTGTAGGTGCTGGCGACGGCGCCGTCGCAGTAGCTGCCGAAGGTGCCCTCGATCAGGCCGTCCGGGCCCGGCGTCGCATCGCCCCCGCACCGGTCCGGGCTCACGGTTTCGCCGGGTATTCCGGCTGCCTGGCAATCCTGCTCGCCGGGACTGTTCGGAGACACGGTATCGCAGGAGGAAACGGCAGAGGGCGTTCCCGACGCCGGGCCGGTGGTGTTCTCCCCGCTACTGTCTCCGCTGCCGCCTGCGCACCCGGCGACGCCGAGCGCGAGTACCGCCCAGCCGGTGGCCCAAAGGGATGCTTTGCGTGCCATGGGGCAATCCTCCGTATCTCGACCAGTACGTGGCCCGTGCCATTTCAGGGTGGCAGGGCCCTGATCGAAAAACCAGATGTCCCGGCCCTCCGGGGTGCCCTGTGCCCCAGAGCGCCAAACCTGCCCACCCTAGGCGCCCGCAGGCCGGAAGGGTAGCGGACAGGGCAGTTTGTGCGTCAATAGCAGCCAACCCTGCGCAGACGTGCTTCCGCGCTTACCCAAGGCGATAGGAGTGCCGTAGTTTCGGCCTCACGGCGCCGACGGGGCACCGTATAAGCGCGGGGGATTCACTCTTAGGGGAGAAATGAACACGAGAAAAACACTGCGGACGACGGCGTTCGCGGCAGCTTTCCTGCTGGCGGCAGCGGGTGCGGCACCGGCGGTAGCCGGGGATAACCCCAGGGGCGGGGGCCCGGGCATGCAACAAGCCGGGGATGCTGCTGCTGGCAAGGGCAATCCCGGTAAGGCGAACCCCGGTAAGGGGAACCCGGGCAAGGGCAACCCCGGCAAAGGGAACCCGGGCAAGGGTCATGGGAAGCCCGACGCCAGTGAGAAGCTGCGGCAGAAGGTCACTGTGAAGAACGTGGTGCGCCACCTGGATGCCCTGCAGGCCGCGGCGGACGCCAACGGAGGCAACCGTGCCGCCGGGACGCCGGGTTATGAAGCCTCCGGCCGGTACATCGAGCAGCAGCTCCGCAAAGCCGGCTACAAGCCGGTGCGCCAGCCCTTCTCCTACGAGCAGTTTGAACTGGAGAGCGAGACGCTGGAACAGGTGAGCCCGAACGCCCGGACCTACACCGCCGGCACGGACTACTCCACCATGAGCTACTCCGGGCCGGGGAACGTCACCGCTCCGGTGACGGCCGTGGATGTGAACCTGACCGGTGACCGCGCCTCCACCAGCGGCTGTGAAGCGGCGGACTTCACCGGGTTCACGCCCGGCGACATTGCCCTCATGCAGCGCGGAATCTGCAGCTTCGAAATCAAGGTGCAGAACGCCGCCGCCGCCGGCGCCTCGGCGGCAGTGGTCTTCAACCAGGGCAACACCGTCCCCGGAGAGGACCGCACCGGGCTGCTCAACGGCACGGTGGGCACGCAGCTGTCGGCCATCCCCGCCGTCAGCGCCACCTTCGCTTTGGGTGAGGAACTGGCCGGAACGCCGGGAGCCGTGCTCCATCTGGACGTCGCATCAGGGGTGCGGGTCATCGAGTCCTTCAACATCCTGGCGGACACCCGCAGCGGCGATCCGGACCGGACCGTAGTAGTGGGCGCCCACCTGGATTCCGTCACCGAAGGGCCGGGCATCAATGACAACGGCACCGGCTCGGCAGCCACCCTGGAAACCGCCGTCCAGCTGGCCAAGACCAAGCCCGAACTGCAGAACCGGGTCCGGTTCGCCTTCTGGGGCGGGGAAGAGGACGGGCTGGTCGGCTCGGAATACTATGTCTCCCAGCTGGACGCGGCCGGCATTGCCGGCACCCTGCTGAACCTGAACTTCGACATGGTCGGCTCACCGAACTTCGGCCGCTTCATCTACGACGGCGACGGCAGCGCGTTCGGTACGAAGGGACCCGCGGGATCGGACGTGATCGAGGCGGTCTTCGAGGACTACTTCGCCTCGCAGAACCTCACCAGCGCCCCGACAGCGTTCAGCGGCCGGTCCGACTACGCCGGCTTCATTGCCAACCGCATCCCCGCCGGCGGACTGTTCACCGGTGCCGAAGGACTCAAGACCGCCGAGGAGGCAGCGCTCTTCGGCGGCACGGCAGGCGCCCCGTACGACGCCTGCTACCATGCCGAGTGTGATGACATCACCAACGTGAACCGCACCGTCCTGGACCAGATGTCCGACGCCGTGGCGCACGCCGTCGTGACCTTCGCCCTGACGGAGGAGGAGTTGCGCTCCGGGGCGCAGGCCCGGCAGCAGTCCGTCCCGGCGGAGAGCGACTACCGGGGGCATCAGCTGCTGAAATAGCGCCATCACATGCGCCGGGCACGGCGGAAACACGGCGGGAGGCTGCGCGTGCGGCCTCCCGCCGTCGTGCGTTTTCCGCTCTGAGCGGGAGCGGTCCATCCGGCTGCCGGCAACGGGTAGGGTGGAAGAAAACCCCGGGGTTCCGTCTGTGAACTTCGGGTATTTGCGTTGCGTCGTGAAGGAGAAAACACCCCCATGAGCCTGAACGGACTGCGTGCCGCGCTCGCCGAGGATCCGTCCTACGCCAGGGTGAAAACCCTTTCCTCGCGGCCGCCCGAGCGGCGAAGCGAGGATTTGCAGATCGGCGCCCCGCAGGGGATGCGGGCAGCGCTGTTGGCCGAGGTAGTGGACGGCCTCGCCGCATCCGGAACCGGCAACGGCGCCCCGCCGGTGGTCCTGGCCGTCACCGCCACCGGCCGTGAAGCCGAGGACCTGGCCGCTGCGCTGCGCAGCTATCTGCCGCTGGCCGGCATCGAGGAGTTCCCCAGCTGGGAGACCCTTCCGCACGAACGGCTTTCCCCGCGCTCGGACACCGTGGGCAGGCGGCTTTCGGTGCTGCGCCGGTTGGCGCACCCGGACACGTCACCGGTACAGATTGTGGTGGCACCCGTGCGCGCCGTTGTCCAGCCGCTGGTTGCCGGGCTGGGCGAGCTGAAGCCGGTGTCCCTGAAGGTCGGGCAGGAACAGTCCTTCGACTCCGTGGTGTCCGCCCTCGCCGAGGCCGCCTATGCGCGCGTGGACATGGTCTCCCACCGCGGCGAATTCGCCGTGCGGGGAGGCATCCTGGACGTCTTCCCGCCCACCGATGACCACCCCATCCGCATCGATTTCTTCGGCGACGAAGTGGACTCCATGCGCTGGTTCGCTGTTGCTGACCAGCGGACCCTCACCGGTGAACACATCACCCACCCCACCGAGCTCTATGCCCCTCCCTGCAGGGAAATCCTGATCACCCCGTCCGTGATGAGCCGCGCCGCCAAGCTCAAGGACCAGATGCCCGCGGCAGCGGACATGCTGGAGAAGATTGCCGGCGGCATAGCTGTCGAGGGCATGGAATCCCTGGCACCGGTGCTGGTGGACTCCATGGTTCCGCTGATGGGCGAGCTTCCGTCAGGTTCCATCGCTGTGGTGATCGAGCCTGAGAAAGTGCGGGCACGCGCCCACGATCTGGCGGCCACCAATGAGGAGTTCCTGGCCGCGGCGTGGGCGACGGCCTCCGACGGCGGTGCCGCGCCGCTGGATCTCTCCGCCGGACTCGCGGCGGACCTTGATGCCGCCAGCTTCCGCTCGCTGGCCGACACCCGCACCGCCGCGCACGCCAACAGTGTTGCCTGGTGGTCCATCACCTCGTTCAACCCCGATGACGAGACCGTGCTGGACATCGATACTTTGACCATCAATGCCCGTGAACCGCGCGGCTACCGTGGCGATGTGGCCGAGATGATGGAGTTCATCGGCGGGCGTGTCCGCGACATGTGGCGCGTAGTGGTGGTTACCGAGGGGCCCGGGCCCGCGTCCCGTCTGGCCGAGCTGTTCCGCGAGAACGACATACCGGCAGCCCTCGTGGATTCCGTCGACACCGAACCCCAGCCGGGGGTTATCGCCATCACCACGGCCAGTGCAGGCCGCGGCTATGTGTTCGACACCCTCAAGACGGGATTGCTGACCGAGGCGGACCTGCTGGGCCGTGCCAGTGCCTACTCCACCAAGGACATGCGAAAGATGCCCTCCAAGCGGCGCAACGCGGTGGATCCGCTGCAGCTGCAGGAAGGCGACTTCGTGGTGCATGAGCAGCACGGTGTCGGTAAATTCATTGAACTCATCCAGCGTTCCACCGGCGTTGGCGCGAACAAAACCGTGCGTGAATACCTGGTGCTCGAATATGCGCCGTCCAAGCGCGGTGCCCCCGGGGACCGGCTGTTTGTTCCTACCGACCAGCTGGACCAGATCACCCGGTACGTGGGCGGAGAAACCCCGGTCCTGTCCAAGATGGGCGGCTCCGACTGGGCCAAGACGAAGAGCCGGGCCCGCAAGGCGGTCAAGGAGATTGCGGGGGAGCTCATCCGGCTTTACTCCGCACGAATGGCATCCAAAGGCCATGCCTTCGCCTCGGACACCCCGTGGCAGCGGGAACTGGAGGAAGCTTTCCCTTACGTGGAGACGCCCGACCAGCTCACCACCATCAACGAGGTGAAGGCGGACATGGAGCGCGAGGTGCCCATGGACCGGCTGGTCTCCGGCGACGTGGGCTACGGCAAAACCGAGATTGCCGTCCGGGCAGCCTTCAAGGCCGTGCAGGACGGTAAGCAGGTCGCGGTGCTGGTACCCACCACACTGCTGGCCCAGCAGCACCTGGAGACTTTCGCCGAGCGCTTCTCCGGCTTCCCCGTCCGGGTCCAGACCCTGTCCCGTTTCCAGACGGCCAAGCAGGCCCGCGAGGTGGTGGAGGGCGTGAAGAACGGTTCGGTGGACGTGGTGATCGGCACGCACCGCCTGCTCTCCTCCGAGGTCCAGTTCAAGGACCTGGGCCTGGTGATTGTGGATGAGGAGCAGCGCTTTGGTGTGGAGCACAAGGAAGCGCTGAAGAAACTGCGCACCAATGTGGACGTGCTGGCCATGAGCGCCACCCCGATTCCCAGGACCTTGGAAATGTCCCTGACCGGAATCCGCGAGACCTCCACACTGGCCACCCCGCCGGAGGAACGCCACCCGGTTTTGACCTACGTTGGGCCCTACACGGATAAGCAGGCCTCCGCGGCCATCCGCCGTGAGCTGATGCGTGAGGGCCAGGTGTTCTTTGTGCACAACCGGGTTTCCTCGATTGACCGGACCGCCGCGCACCTGCAGGAACTGGTGCCGGAGGCGCGGATCGCCGTCGCGCACGGCCAGATGAGCGAGTCCAAGCTCGAGCAGATCATTGTGGACTTCTGGGAGAAGCGTTTTGACGTGCTGGTGTGCACCACCATCATTGAAACCGGCCTGGACATCTCCAACGCCAACACGCTGATTGTGGACCGGGCGGACCACTTCGGCCTCTCCCAGCTGCACCAGTTGCGCGGCCGGGTGGGCCGCGGCCGGGAACGCGCCTACGCGTACTTCCTCTACCCCTCGGAGAAGCCGCTGGGCGAGGTGGCGCTGGAACGCCTGAAGGCAGTTGCCACCCACAATGAGCTCGGCGCCGGCATGCAGCTGGCCATGAAGGACCTGGAGATCCGCGGCGCGGGCAACCTGCTCGGCGGTGAGCAGTCGGGCCACATTGCCGGGGTCGGGTTTGACCTGTACATCCGGCTGGTGGGCGAAGCCGTGGCGGACTACCGCGGCGAGGCCGAGGAAAAGGCCGCCGAAATGAAGATTGAGCTGCCCGTCAACGCCCATCTCCCTCATGACTACGTGCCGGGGGAGCGGCTGCGGCTGGAGGCCTACCGGAAGCTCGCCTCGGCCATCACCAACGAGGCGATCGACGAGGTCCTGGCCGAGCTCGTGGACCGTTACGGCGAGCCGCCGCAGGAAGTGAAGAACCTGATCGATGTGGCCCGCTTCCGGGTGGATGCCCGCGCAGCAGGCCTCACCGACGTCGCATTGCAGGGCAACTTCATCAAGTTTGCACCGGCAGACCTGCCCGAATCCCGGACCATGCGGCTGCAGCGGATGTACCCGGGGGCCCAGGTGAAACCGGCGTTGAACGCCGTGCTGGTGCCCAAGCCGAAGACTGCGAGGATTGGCGGACGCGATCTGGTGGACGCTGAGATCCTGGCTTGGGCCAAACAGGTGCTGGAGGCGGTCTTCAAGGAGTAACCGGCGGCACGAAGCCGGGCGGGCAACCCGGCTAGCCGGTAAGGGCAACCACGAAAAGCACGGCGGCAGCCACCACACAGGAGGCGAGTACCGCGTAACCGACGAACGTGATGCGCTGCTGCCGTGCCCTGTCCCGGCGCCATTCCCTGCGGGTCATCATGGTAGTCATGTGCAGAATCTAGGGAAAAGCCGTATGGGGCGCTAAGAGTAGGACCTACCTGCCTGCTAACGGGCACTACCTAGTGCTTGGACCGTGCCACTACCTGGTGCTTAAACACTGATGCACCCGGACCGCCTCGGTCCGGGTGCATCAGTGTGTGTCGGTGGTACTTACTCGTTGTGCGAGTAGCCCTTCGCCAGCTCCGTGGTGGTGTCGGAGCGGCCGATGCTGAAGGCCACGAGGTAGACGGCGGTGCCGACTACCAGCAGGATCGCCATGGGCCAGACGTTGCCCAGGGTCAGCCAGTTCAGCGAGTACAGAGCGCCGCAGAAGAGCGCGAAAAGTACGGTAAAGGTGATGAGGTTGCTGACCAGATGGCCCTCACCCGAGTGCGTCGGCTGCTTCGACCGTGTTCCAACCATGGGAGTTCTCCGTTTCAAAAAGTGTTCTGTAGCTTCGCGGGTCAGTAGTCCGACGTGGCTTTGCTTCCCTTAACAATAGCGATTCCTGAGCTTGCTCCGATACGCGTGGCTCCGGCATCGATCATTGCCTGGGCGTCTTCGAGCGAACGCACCCCGCCCGAGGCCTTCACGCCGAGGTCGGGACCGACGGTGCGGCGCATCAGGGCAACGTCCTCAGCAGTGGCACCGCCGCCGTTGAATCCGGTGGAGGTCTTGACGAAGTCCGCCCCGGCCTCAACGGATGCCTCACAGGCAAGGACTTTCTGCTCGTCATTGAGCAGCGACGTTTCGATGATGACCTTCAGGATGCCGCCGGCAGCATGCACTGCGTCGGCAACGGCGGCAATGTCGCGGACCAGAGCGGTTTTGTCATTCCGGCGGGCTGCGGCAATGTCGATGACCATGTCGATCTCGTCCGCGCCGTCCTGGAGGGCGCCCTGGGCTTCAAACACCTTGACTTCGGTGGTGGTGGCGCCGAGCGGGAACCCGATGACGGAGCAGGTGAGCACACCGCTGCCCTTGAGCGCAGTGCGGACAGTGCCGACCCAGAGGGGATTCACGCAGACGGACTTGAAACCATATTCCGCTGCCTCGGCGCAGACCTTAAGGATGTCCTCGCGGCTGGCCTCCGGCTTCAGGAGCGTGTGGTCGATGTAAGAGGCAATAGGGGTAGGCATGAATCCATTTTGCCATAGGGCAGCGCGGTTAACGGGATGCGAAGATTTCCGGGGCCGTGGGGCCTGCACGTGAAACAGCAATGGCCCGGATTCCCTAATTCGAAGGGAATCCGGGCCATTGCATCTAATTCGTTATCCGTTCGGCCACATGCCGAAAGGCTTAACCACGTTGTTAGAAGGAGAAAGCGGCGACGCAGCCGCCGTTGCCGGCGCCGCTACTCCTGCTCCTGCAATAACAGCGGCCAGTACAAGAGCTGCACCCAGTTTCTTCATTCTCTACCCCTAAAATCGGTGTAACTGTAACTACGACTCTCGAAGTATAGCTATACAAACGTTCAACCGAATATCCTCGACTGGGGACTTGTAGAAAAACTGAGGACAAGTTGATCTACGGTTGTCACACCCGAATCAGGAGGCCCCAGTTTATCGCGACGTAGTAACGCGTGCGGCTAGAGTTCAGGTTATCGATGGTTATCACAGCGAGAAAGCACCAGATAATGGATAGCAACACAGCGTTCATCCTTAACGAATACCGTGCCCGACAGGCCGAAGAGAGCAAGGACTATGGCTCGGCGATCCAGTATTCCCTAGCCGCTGCTGCTAAGGCGGCTGAAGTGGATGACAGTTGGGGGTTCTGTCGCATGACCATAAACGCGGCAGAACTCCAGCTCGCACTCGGTCTTATGGATGATTGCATCGCGCTCTGCGCCAACCTATTCGAGACTGAGGCAATTAGGAAGTACCCGGACTATGAGTCACGTGCGAAGGTTCTCGTCACCAGGGCCATGCATAACCGTGGCCAGATGGGGGACGCCCTCGAGTCTGCTCGCGAAGTGTCGAGACTTCCCACGCAGGGCTTGTCGTCGGAAGGGCGCTTGAGCGTCCAACATGTTCTTGTGGCGGCTCTGGCAGAGGAGGGGGACACAGAATCGGCGTGGGCAGAGGCCGTGCGTCTGGCCGGCATGCTGGATAAGGAGCCGCTGCCTCGTGTCGCAGGAATGGCGTATTGGGCGATAGGAAACGCGGGGTTCATGTCAGGCCGGGTCGATGCCGGATTGAATTACCATCGATTGGCGGCAGAATCGCTTGCCATGATTGACGATGTCAGTCTTTGGGGACTTTTCAACAAGGCCTCCGCACATATGCGGTTAACAGCAGGCCTAGTCACTCAGGAAACCGTAGAGTGCATTGAGCGTGCAGAGGTCGCCTACGAGGTGGTCCGGGTGACTGAAATAGACGGTTACGAGATTACAATCACGCGGGCATGGTGGGAGCTCGAGACTGGAAATCCTAACAAGGCTGACGAGCTGCTGATTCCGATAGAGGCCAAAGTAGCCGGTCCTTACCCCTTCCTCCTGGGGCGCACGCTCCAGTTGCGCGCCCGCTGCCTCGACGCACTGGGGCAGGAAGCTGCTGCCATGGAATGCGCGCAGAAAAGCGAACGCATCTTTACCGAGGTAGGAGCCGAGGTGCTGGCGGCCGATTCGCGGAAAATTAGAGACGCCCTTGGGCAGTCGGCTCGATAAGGCGAGACACGTCGCGACAATAACTCGATATTTAAGCATCGAGGGCGCACAATACAAACAGGGTTACAGGTCTGGTCAGGCAAGCTCCAATCCGTCCTCCAGACCGAAATGGCAAATCCGCTGCATTGAGGTCCTGCGCGGCGACTTGGGGGAGCTATGGCAAGACAGAATACGGTGCAGGAAAGCAGTCCCGGGAACCATCCGGAACGTATGGACGCCGCAGAGGAGATGCGTGCGGAACCGCTCGCGGAGAGTGCCCGGGTGGGTATGACAGCGGACGGCAAAATCACGCTGGTACTGCCGCCCGGACAAGTGGTTACCGGAGCCATGGCTGCAGAAGCAGCCCAGGAGATCGAGAACCTGGCCGGCGTCCGGCGCCTGCCGCTGCTGCTCACCCTGACAGGTGTGGAATCCATTTCCCGTACCGCCCGGGACATTTTCAGTGCAGCCCGTTCCCTGTCCGCCGTTGCAGTGATCGGCATATCTCCCGTGGACAGGGTGATAGCCAATTTCCTGCTGGGCGGTGAAGTCCAGCCCTGCCCCACACGGTATTTTTCCCGTGAAAAAGACGCACTGGATTGGCTGAAACGGCACGCACCATGACAGACGCACCAACTGAGTCCGGCCAGCTGCCGGAGGACCCGCGCCTTGACCGGATTGTCGAGGGCATTGTCAGCATCGCTGCCGGGAACCTGACCTCCAAGATCCCGGTTTCCCCTGCCCGTGACCAGATCGATGCTGTCAGCACCGGCATCAATCTGCTTGCCTCCGAGCTGGACGACATCTACCAGGACATGGAGCAGCGGGTGGAAACCCGGACGCTGGAACTCCGTGAAGCTCACAGGCAGATGCAGCGCATGGCCCTCTCCGATCCCTTGACCGGGCTGGGCAACCGCATCGCACTGATGCAGCATGTGCAGCAGGCACTGATGAACTGGGATGGCGGCCCATCGGCGCCCGGCGTGCTGATGATCGACCTTGACGGCTTCAAGGAGATCAATGACAGCTTCGGGCACCACGCGGGGGACGTGGTGCTGCAGGAGGTGGCAGCACGCCTGCTTGCCTCGGTGCCGGAGGGGAGCTCCGTTGCGCGGCTGGGCGGCGACGAGTTCGCCGTGCTGGTTCCCGCCGTCGGGCGCCTTTCTGCCCGCGGAGTGGCCGAACGGATCCAGAATGCACTGGGAATCCGGACCAAGGTCGAGGAACTGGATGTCTGGCCGCGCGCCAGCATCGGCGTCCACGTGGCAGAAACGGGCCAAACCGCTGACGACCTGCTGCTGTGCGCCGATACCGCTATGTACGTTGCCAAGGAAGAAGGGCCGGGTCTGGTGCGGTCCTTTGAGCCGGTCATGCTGTACGCCCGGCAGCTGCGGCGTGAAATGGCCTCTGAACTGCGCAGCGCAGTGGAGCGTGACGAGCTGCGTCTGGTGTACCAGCCCGTTGTTGATCTGGTGACGGGCCACATGCAGGGCGTGGAGGTCCTGGTCCGCTGGCAGCACCCGGCCCAGGGCCTGGTAATGCCGGACATGTTCATCCCCCTCGCGGAGGAAAGCGGTGCGATTCTGCAGATCGGACGCTGGGTGCTGCGTAAGGCGCTGGAACAGCTCGCCGAGTGGCGCAGGCACGCAGAGCACCGGGAAGATTTCCACGTTCGGGTCAACGTCAGTGCGGCCGAGCTGCAGGCCATGGACCTGGTGGACTATGTCCGCTCGGTCCTGCGCGACACGGGGGCATCACCCCAGGAGCTGGTCCTGGAAATCACCGAGAGTGCCTTTGTGGGCAGCGGGGATGTGGAGACCTACTCAATGCGCTCGCTCAAGGCGCTTGGCGTCCGCCTGGAGATTGACGATTTCGGCACCGGCTATTCCTCCATCAGTTACCTGCGCCGGCTGCCTGTGCACACGGTCAAGGTGGACCGGACGCTGATCGCGGACATCTGCGGTGACGAGGGACAGCTGAAGTTCGTGGACGCCGTGCATCAGCTGATCCGGGCGGCCGGGATGGAAGCGGTGTTCGAAGGGATCGAGACAGAACAGCAGGCGGGGAAGCTGCGCGACATGGGATGCTGCAGCGGACAGGGCTACTACTTCAGCCGGCCCATCAACGAGAAGCAGGTAGGCACCCTCCTTGCCAGTGGCAGCCGGCTGCCGCTGGCAACCGAACTGGTTGCCTAGGCGACCGCCCGGACGTCAGTTCCGCACGAGGTAGCGCAGAAACACCACCCCGTTACCCAACCGGCGCTCCTCCTGCAGGTCCAGCTCCAGCCGCAGCCCCGCAGGCAGGAAATGCCGGCCACCGCCGACAATCACGGGGGAGAGCAGCTGCTGCAGTTCGTCAACGAGCCCGCTCCGCAGCGCCTGGCCGGCGAGTTCCGCTCCGCCCACTGAGAGAGCGGCGTCGGACTCCGCCTTGAGCCGTTGCACGGCGTCCGGATCGAACTCACGTTCCAGACGGGTGAGCGGCGCGGAGACTCCGGCGAGGGAGCGGGAAAACACCACCTTCTCCGCTCCCCGCCAGATGCGGGCATAGTCCTGCACGGCCGCCGGTTCGTTCCCTGTCTCCACGGTGTCCCAATAGGACATCACCTCATACATCCGCCGGCCGAGGAGCTGCGTGCCGACGCCGCGTTCCAGGTTGTTGACGAAGCGGTGCACTTCCTCATCGGGCATGCTCCAGTCGAAGGAACCCGACTCGTCAGCGACATAGCCGTCCAGCGAAGTGATTGCCGTATAGATCAGCCGTCCCATGCCGGCCTCCTGCCTGGTTACAGTCCCAGGGCCGCCCTGACATCTGCGAGCACGGCATCCAGCGACTCCCGCGCCTTGGACCGCGCCGCCGGCAGGTCGTCTGCCGATCCCACAGGTTCAATGACTTCGAGGTAGCACTTGAGCTTTGGCTCGGTTCCGCTGGGACGGATGATGACCCGGGTGCCATCCCGGGTAATGTACCGCAGGCCGTCTGTGGGCGGCAGGCCGTCCGCGCCTTCGGCCAGATCGACGGCGGTTTCCACCGGCGAGCCGGCGAAGGATGCGGGCGGGTTCGCTCGCAGCCGGTCCATCATTTCCGTGAGGAGGGCAAGGTTGTCCACCCGCACCGAGAGCTGGTCACTCTGGTGCAGCCCGTGCTCCAGCGCCAGGTCGTCGAGCTCATCGAACAGCGTCCGCCCGGCGGCCTTCAGCGAGGCTGCCAGCTCCGCCAGCAGCACACCGGCGGAGATGCCGTCCTTGTCACGGACCAGGCCCGGGGCCACGCAGTAGCCCAGCGCCTCTTCGTACCCGTAGGTCAGCTTGGGCACCCGGGAGATCCATTTGAAGCCGGTGAGGGTTTCCTGGTGAGCGAACCCGGCAGACTCGGCGATGCGGGCCAGAAGACGGGAGGAGACAATCGAGTTCGCGAAAACCACATTCGAGCGGGTTTTCTCGCCCCGAACCTTCCAGCGTCCGGCGGCAATCCTGCGGGCTATGTGGCGGCCCAGCAGGGCACCCACCTCGTCACCGCGCAACATCCGCCATTCATCCGTGGCGGGATCCTTTGCCGCGACAGCGGCGCGGTCCGCGTCGGGATCATTGGCCAGCACCAGATCCGCGTTTCGTTCCTTGGCCAGCTTCAGTGCCAGGTCCAGGGCACCGGGTTCCTCCGGGTTGGGGAAGGCCACGGTGGGGAAGTCCGGATCGGGCAGGGCCTGCTCCGGCACCAGCTTCACCTTGGTGAACCCGGCACCGCGCAGCACCGCGGTCATGGTCTCTCCGCCGACGCCATGCATCGGTGTGAGGACAATGTCCAGGTCCCGTTCCGGGTAGCCCTCGGCATGCATCAGCCGGTCCACCGCTCCAATGTAATCCGCAATCAGGGACTCGGACACCTCGGTGTAGCCGTCCGGTGCCAGGTCGATGGAGCCCAGCGGCGTCGAGTAGTCAATCCGTGCCGCGATCTCGGCGTCGTAGGGTGTCACGATCTGCGCGCCGCGGCCAGGCCCCTTCACGGTGCGTCCGCCGAGGTAGACCTTGTAGCCGTTGTCCAGTGCGGGGTTATGGCTCGCCGTGACCATTACACCGGCATCCGTGTCCAGGGCGCGGACCGCGTAGGCCAGCAGCGGCGTCGGTAGCGTGCAGGGCAGCAGGAAGGTTTCGATGCCTGCCGCGCCGAAGACCGCAGCGGTTTCCAAAGCGAAATCCTTGGATTTGTGCCGGGCGTCGTACCCAATGACCGCGCTTGGGGTCCAGTTGTCCCCGGCGGTCTCCTGCAGGAAGGAAGCGATGCCGGCAGCGGTGCGCCGCACCACCACCCGGTTCATCCGGCGCGGGCCGGCGCCAAGGGCGGCCCGGAGCCCGGCGGTGCCGAACTCCAGTGTGCCGGCGAACCGGTCTGCCAGGTCCAGGGCAGCTGCGGCAACTTCGTCCTCTGTGCCTTCACCGCCTTCAAGGGTGCGCAGGAGTGAGCGCAGCTCGCGGGCGGTGTCCGGATCGGGGTCACTGTCCGCCCATGCCCGCGCAGCGGCGGTGAGTGCGTCCAGTTCAACGGGGTTGCTAGTCATGATGTGTACCTACGATTGGGGTGGCCGGTTGAAGATTGCCGGCTAGATGCGGTTGATGATCTCGGCGAGCAGCTTGGAAATACGGGGACCGGCAGCCTGTCCGGCCTCCAGCACTTCCTGGTGGCTCAGCGCCACCGGGCTGATGCCCGCGGCGAGGTTGGTTACCAGGGAAATGCCGAAAACCTCCATGCCGGCGTGGCGGGCTGCAATGGCTTCCAGTGCGGTGGACATTCCCACGAGGTCCGCCCCGATGGTCTTGGCGTAGCGGACTTCGGCGGGGGTCTCATAGTGCGGCCCGGTGAACTGGGCGTAGACGCCCTCATCCAGGGTGGGGTCCACGCTGCGGGCAACGTCCCGCAGGCGTGAGGAGTAGAGATCGGTCAGGTCCACGAACGTGGCACCTTCAAGCGGCGACGTTGCCGTGAGGTTCAGGTGGTCGCTGATCAGCACCGGGGTGCCGGGCTGCCAGTCCGGGTTCAGCCCGCCGCAGCCGTTGGTCAGGACCATGACCTTGGCGCCGGCTGCTGCCGCGGTCCGGACACCGTGGACGACGGCGCGGACACCCTTGCCCTCGTAGTAATGGGTGCGGGCGCCGAGCACCAGTGCACGCTTGCCGTCAGTGGTGAGTACGGAGCGGATGGTGCCCACATGGCCCTGCACTGCGGGGGCCGAGAAACCGGGAATATCCGCGGCGGACAGGGTTGCGGTGGTCTCGCCGATCAGCTCGGCCGCTTCCCCCCAGCCGCTGCCGAGGACCAGGGCGATGTCATGGGAGGGCACGCCAGTGTGCTCGGCAATGTAGTCGGCGGCCTGCTGGGCAAGTTCAAATGGGTCGTTAGTCACTTAACCAACCTACCGTGTAATGGATGGGGGCTGGGCGCACTGCGAAAGGGCACCGTTTGAGCGCCGTCACTGGATGGGACAGAATAGAGCCTTGTGACGAGCCAACTAGATTTTACTGCCCGGAAAATTGCGATTCTTGGAGGAGGCCCCGGCGGCTACGAAGCTGCTCTGGTAGCGGCTTCCCTCGGAGCGGACGTAACCGTTGTAGAGCGGCAGGGCCTGGGCGGCTCCGCGGTGCTGACCGACGTTGTCCCCTCCAAGACGCTGATCGCGACGGCGGACGTGATGACACGCCTGACCGCTGCACGAAACCTCGGAGTGGAATTCGGCGACGTCGAGTCCCCGGTGTACGCAGACCTGAAGGTGGTCAACCACCGTCTGCTGGCACTGGCCAAGGAGCAGTCAAATGACATCCGCCGCACCCTTGAGCGGGTGGGAGTGAAGGTCAAAATCGGCGACGGCCGGCTGCTGGACAACCACACCATCGAGGTCACGGCAGCGGACGGCAGCGTGGAAACCGTTGAAGCGGAGGCGCTGCTGATCGCCACCGGTGCGAACCCGCGCGAGCTGGAGACATCCATGCCCGACGGCGAACGCATTTTCACCTGGAAGCAGATCTACAACCTGACCGAGGTGCCCGAACACCTGATCGTCATCGGCTCCGGTGTGACAGGTGCTGAGTTTGCTTCCGCGTACAACGGGCTGGGCACCAAGGTCACGCTGATCTCCAGCCGCGACCGCGTGCTGCCGGGCGAAGACGCCGACGCCGCCGTCGTCCTCGAGGACGTGTTCCAGGCCCGCGGCATGACCGTCCTGAACCGTTCCCGCGCAGATTCGGTGAAGAATACCGGCCAGGGCGTGCTCGTGACGCTGTCCGACGGCCGCACCGTGGAAGGCAGCCACTGCCTGGTGGCCGTGGGTGCCATCCCCAACACCGCCGGAATCGGGCTTGAGGAAGCCGGCATCCAGCTGGATGACCGCGGACAGATCAAGGTCGACGGCGTCTCCCGCACCACGGCGCCGAACGTCTACGCCGCAGGTGACTGCACCGGCGTGTTCAACCTTGCCTCCGTGGCCGCCATGCAGGGACGTATTGCCGTGGCCCACCTCATGGGCGACGGCGTGAAGCCGCTCAAGCTCAAGCAGGTGGCCTCCAACATCTTCACGTCACCGGAAATTGCCTCGGTAGGCGTCAGCGAGTCCGACGTCGCCGAAGGCCGTTATCAGGGCGACGTCATCAAGCTCTCGCTGCACACCAATGCGCGGGCCAAGATGATGGATGTGCAGGAGGGCTTCGTAAAGATCATTTCGCGCAAGGGCTCCGGCACGGTAATTGGCGGTGTAGTGGTGGGACCGCGTGCCTCCGAGCTCATCTTCCCGATTGCCATTGCCGTCTCGCAGAAGCTGCACGTGGATGACCTGGCGAACACCTTCACGGTCTACCCGTCCCTCACCGGTTCCATTTCCGAGGCTGCACGGCGCCTGCACGTACACATGTAGCGTTCTACGCTTGTATATCCCGCGCCCGGGACGGAATATCCGTCCCGGGCGCGGGTTTTTTTGTGCCGTCTGCGGCTCCGGAAAGAAACATTAGTCCAATATGTGGACACGAGTCTCAGATAACGGACGCGGGCTCCTACGATGTGGATACTTCAATTCCTCTTGCGAAAGACCACCAAATGTCTACTACGAATCCCTCCACGGCGCAGGCGCCGGCAAAGGCCAATTCCAAGAGCCGCGTGGTAGTTGCCAGCCTTGTTGGCACCTCCATCGAGTTCTACGACTTTTACGTCTATGCGACCGCCGCCGTCCTGGTCTTCCCCAGGCTGTTCTTTCCCAATGCGGAGGGCGCAACGGCCCTGCTGAGCTCGTTCGCGGTCTTCGGGGTCGCCTTCATTGCCCGCCCGCTCGGGTCGATCATTTTCGGACATTTCGGTGACAAGGTCGGGCGCAAGGGAACCCTGGTGGCATCCCTGCTGACCATGGGCATTGCCACATTCCTCATCGGCTGCCTGCCCACCGCCGAGATGTCCGGCTGGTCCTTCTGGGCTCCGGCCCTGCTGGTGGTTATGCGCTTCGCCCAGGGCCTGGCGCTCGGCGGCGAGTGGAGCGGTGCAGCACTGCTGGCCACCGAGAATGCGCCGGCCAACAAGCGCGCTGTCTGGGGAACCTTCCCGCAGCTGGGTGCTCCCATCGGATTCATCCTGGCCAACGGCCTCTTCCTGATCCTCAGCATCAACCTGGACAACGAGCAGTTCGATTCCTGGGGTTGGCGTGTCCCGTTCCTCGCCAGCGCCGTGATGGTCATCATCGGCCTGTACGTACGCATGAAGCTGGTGGAAACCCCTGCCTTCCAGAAGGCCGTGGACTCCGGCGAAGTCAGCAAGCTGCCGTTGGGCCGGGTCTTCCGGTTCAGCTGGCGCGCCATGATTGCCGGCACCTTCATCATGCTGGCCACCTACGTGCTCTTCTACCTGATGACCACGTTCACCCTCTCCTACGGCACGGCAGCGAAAACCGAGGAGGCGGCCCGTGCGGCCGCTGAAAAGGCAGGCAAGATCTTCGACCCCGAGTCCTTTGCCCCCGGCCTTGGCTACGCCCGCAACGACTTCCTGATCATGCTGATTGTGGGTGTGGTGTTCTTCGGCATCTTCACGATGGTCTCCGGCCCGCTGGCTGAAAAGTTCGGCCGCCGCAAGACGCTGCTGGCCGTGACCGGGGCCATCTTCCTCTTCGGGTTCAGCTTCGCTCCGCTGTTCGACGGCGGCACCGCCGGTGTGATGACCCTGCTGATCATCGGTTTCACCCTGATGGGCCTGACCTTCGGTCCCATGGGTGCCATGCTGCCGGAGCTCTTCCCCACGAACGTCCGATACACCGGATCAGCCATTGCCTACAACGTTTCTTCCATCCTGGGCGCAGCCGTGGCGCCGTTCATTGCCGTCGCCCTGTGGCAGGCAGCGGACGGCAGCCCGTGGCTGGTGGGCATCTACCTCAGCTCCATGGCCGTACTGACCCTGATTGCCCTGTTCGTCACCAGGGAGACCCGCGACGTCGATTACGAGAACAACTCAAGTGAGACCGTGAAGGCTTCCTAGGTCCGTTCACATGCGAAAGGCCCGGCTCCCCGAACAGGGGGAGCCGGGCCTTTCGTATGTGGCGCTGTCCGGGCCTAGTCCCGGATGGAAGCGATGACCGCGCCGGCGGAGACCGTGGCGCCGGGAGCTGCCGTCAGACCGGTGACTGTGCCGGACTTGTGGGCCGTGATGGGCTGCTCCATCTTCATGGCCTCCAGCACCACCACCAGGTCACCCTCACGGACAGCCGACCCGTCTTCCACGGCCACCTTGACGATGGTTCCCTGCATCGGGGACGTCAGGTCATCACCGGCGGCTGCAGTGGAGACGCCACCGCGGGAACGCTTCCGGCCCTTGCCGTTGGAGCCGTTGCGGGCACCGTTGGACGCTGCCGGTGCACCGAGGCCCGCCGGCAGCACAACCTCGAGGCGTTTTCCGCCCACTTCCACCGTCACGCGGCGGCGCTCGTCGTCGTCGTTCGCCGCGCCGGCCTCGCCGTCCCAGACCGGAATCGTGTTGGCGAAATCCGTCTCGATCCAGCGGGTGTGGACGCCGAACGCGTCCTCGGCGGTGAACGCCGGATGCGCAGCAACGCTGCGGTGGAAGGGCAGCACGGTAGGCAGACCGGCCACATCCATTTCCGCCAGTGCGCGGCGGGCACGCTGCAGTGCCTGCTGGCGGGTGGCACCGGTGACAATGAGCTTCGCAAGCATGGAATCGAAGTTCCCGCCCACCGTTTCACCGGCTTCAATGCCGGAGTCCACACGTACGCCGGGGCCGGTGGGCAGTTTGAATGCCGTGACCGTGCCGGGTGCGGGCATGAAGTTGCGCCCGGGATCCTCGCCGTTGATGCGGAATTCAAAGGCATGGCCGCGGATTTCGGGGTCGTTGTAGCCCAGGGCTTCGCCGCGGGCGATGCGGAACTGCTCCCGGACCAGGTCCAGGCCCGTGACCTCTTCGGATACCGGGTGTTCCACCTGGAGCCGGGTATTCACCTCGAGGAAGGAAATGGTGCCGTCCGTACCCACGAGGAACTCGCAGGTTCCGGCGCCCTGGTAGCCGGCTTCCTTGAGGATTGCCTTCGAGGCCGCGTAAAGGCTGGCGTTCTGCTCTTCGGTGAGGAAAGGCGCAGGAGCTTCCTCAACAAGTTTCTGGTTGCGGCGCTGCAGGGAGCAGTCACGGGTGGAAACAACCACAACGTTGCCGTAGGCATCGGCCAGGCATTGGGTTTCCACGTGGCGGGGCGCGTCGAGGAAACGCTCAATGAAGCACTCGCCGCGGCCGAAGGCGGCTGTGGCCTCACGGACGGCCGATTCGAACATTTCGGGGATTTCCTCGCGGCTGCGTGCCACCTTGATGCCGCGTCCGCCGCCGCCGAAGGCAGCTTTGATGGCCAGAGGCAGGCCATGCCGGTCGGCGAAGTCCAGCACGTCCTGTGCGGTTTCCACCGGGTCCGGGGTGCCGGGTACCAACGGGGCACCGACCTTGGCGGCAATATGGCGGGCCTGGACCTTGTCTCCGAGGGAGGAGATGGCGCTGGGCGAGGGGCCGATCCAGGTGAGGCCGGCGTCGATGACGCGCGCGGCAAACTCCGCATTTTCGGACAGGAAACCGTACCCGGGATGGATGGCATCAGCGCCGGAGCGGGCAGCCGCGTCCAGGATTTTGTCCATGTTCAGGTAGGATTCGGCAGCAGTGCTGCCGCCCAGTGCATAGGCTTCATCGGCCAGGCGCACGTGCAGGGCATCGCGGTCGGGATCCGCGTAGACGGCAACGGCCGCAATGCCTTCGTCCCGCGCGGCGCGGATGACCCGTACGGCAATCTCGCCGCGGTTGGCAATGAGGATCTTGGTGAGTGCCTTGGCGGCTGTCGCGGAAGGCTCGGGGGTGTTCTGGCTCATTGGTGCACTGGCTCCTTTTGATCTGTTCGGAGCCTAGCGCGGTTTTGTGGTGATGAGCCATAATGCGTGCTGTTTCTGCGTGGGAGGTACCGGATAGTTGTGGGGATTCTACAAAGGTGGCGTCGTTGCCGCACCCTTCACCCTGCCGACCGCTGAACCGCTGGGGCTAAGTCGCGGGAGGTTGCGGGCTTCGGATCTCCGCGTTCCCAGCGGCTCCATCCGGGTGCCTGCGGGCGGGTCGTTTCGTCTTGCGGCCAGCTGCCGGCCGTACATCGATCTGACCCTGATGCCGTCGTGAGCCATTCCACGGCTGTTGCCCGCACCTGGTTGGACTGCGCCGGGATGCTGACACGGAATGAACCCATAGTGATGGCAGACCAGATTGTCAGTGAGCACCGTCGGAGCTTTGGTCCACCGCGCCTGGTCCTGGTCCCGCTCAAAACCGCCCAGCAGGCCATGACCAGGGGCCTCAGCCGGCATCGATAGTACAGATAACGCGCTTTTGGACACCGGATAAGGCCGTTATCTGTACTACCGGCGGGTGTTGAAGCGGGTTACTTCCAGAGGTCGATAATCCGGACCCCGGCGCTGGCCAACAGCTGGCGCAGCGTGGAGACGGAAAGCCCGACGACGGCGTGGGGATCGCCGTCGACTCGCTCGATGAACGCGCCGCCGAGGGAATCGATGGTGAAGGACCCCGCCACCTGCAGCGGCTCACCCGTAGCGATGTACGCCTCGATTTCATCTTCGGTGAGTTTCGCGAAGTGCACCTCGGCGGAACTCACGGCTCCGAGAGTCGCTCCCGAGCCGTCCTCATCCGTGTCGCGGCAGTCCACCAGCCAGTGTCCGGTGTGCAGGACGCCGGAGGATCCGCTCATGCGGCGGATCCGTTCGCGGGCAACGTCAGCCTCCCAGGGTTTGCCGTGCGCTTCGCCGTCGAACTCGAAGACCGAATCGCAGCCGATCACCAGGGCGCCCTCGGCGTCGGGACGAGCAGCCACGGCCTCGGCCTTGGCGCGGGCCAGCAGCAGGGCGGTGTCATGCGGATCGGTGAGGCCATAGCGGGCGGTGACGGCATCTTCATCCACGTCCGACACCAGGACGGAGTGGGAAATGCCGGCATCGGTCAGCAGCTTGGTACGGGCGGGGGAGGCGGAGGCCAGAATGAGGCTCAGGTTCGGGTTGGTCACGGCATCCAGCCTAGTGCTGGCGCGAACCGGCACGGTAACCGGTGGGGAACAGCGTTAAAACGCCGAACGCCGGGCCGCCCGGTAAATGGGCGGCCCGGCGTTCGGGATGCGGGGTGGATCAGCTCCGGGATTCGGTGACCTGGGCCGTATCCTTGGGGGCAGCATCGCGGGGTGCCGCGTCCTGGCGTACGTCCACCTGCGGGACCTCGATCTGCTCGGAGTCGTCGGCGAAGGGATCGCCCTGTCGCTTGGCGCCGTAGAGACCGGCATCAAGCAGCCCGTTGCGCTTGGCCACCAAGGTGGGCACCACGGTCTGTCCGGCCACGTTCACGGCGGTCCGGCCCATGTCCAGGATCGGGTCGATGGCCAGCAGCAGGCCGACGCCGGCCAGCGGCAGGCCCAGGGTGGACAGCGTCAGCGTCAGCATAACGACGGCGCCGGTGGTTCCGGCGGTCGCGGCCGAGCCCAGGACGGAGACCAGGGCGATCAGCAGGTACTCCTTGAAGCCCAGATCGATGCCGAAGAACTGTGCCACGAAGATGGCCGAGACGGCCGGGTAGATCGAGGCGCAGCCGTCCATCTTGGTGGTGGCGCCCAGCGGCACGGCGAAGGAGGCGTAGGCGCGGGGGACACCCAGGTTGCGTTCGGTGACCCGCTGGGTCAGGGGCAGCGTGCCCACGGAGGAGCGGGAAACGAAGGCCAGCTGGATGGCGGGCCAGGCGCCGGAGAACCACTGGCGGATGGAGAGGCCGTGGGCCTTGATCAGCACCGGGTAGACGCCGAACAGCACCAGTGCCAGGCCGATGTAGACGGTCAGGGCGAACATGCCCAGGGAGCCGATGGTGTCCCAGCCGTAGGTGGCCACGGCCGTGCCGATCAGGCCGACGGTGCCCACCGGAGCCAGGCGGATGATCCACCACAGCACCTTCTGGATGACGGCCAGCGCGGAGGCGTTCAGGTTAAGGAAGGGCTCTGCGGCCTTGCCCACCTTCAGGGCTGCGATGCCGACAGCGATCGCGATGACCAGGATCTGCAGCACGTTGAAGCTGACGCTGGTGGTCAGCGCACCGGATTCAGCCATCTTGGAGCTGGCACCCAGGCCCAGGAAGTTCGCCGGGATCAGTCCGGTCAGGAAGCCGAGCCAGCTGCCCTGGCTGCCCTGGTACTCCTCGGCCGGTTCAACATCGGCGTTGCTGCCGGGCTGCAGCAGGACACCGAGCAGGATGCCGATGACCACGCTGATCAGTGCCGTGATGGCGAACCAGAGCAGGGTCTGCCATGCCAGCCGGGCCGCATTGGAGACGGCGCGCAGGTTGGCGATGGAGCTGACGACGGCGGTGAAGATCAGCGGCACGACGGCGGCCTTGAGCAGCGACACGTAGCTGGTGCCGATGGTGTTCAAGGTGGTGGTCAGCCAGTTCGGCTCGTCACCGGCCGTGCCCATTGACTTGGCCAGCAGGCCCAGGGCCAGGCCCGCAATGAGGGCGGCAATGATCTGCGGTCCGAAGGAGGTCACCCATCGGGGCAGCCGCCGGGCGGGGGTTTCAGGGGAGGAGGTCTGTGAGGTCACGGAAAGACTCTAGCCGGAGTCCATTACCAGACGGGCGCGAAAGTTGCGAAATATTACGCCGGCAAACCGCAGTTCAATCAGGCTCGGGAGGTCAGGATCCGCGCCGGATCTGGGCAGCGGGGCAGCGGCCCGGGTTATTCCCCGGGCCGCTGTGACCAATATCCCTGTTTGACCGCCGAACTCAGTCGTCCAGGAGTGCCCTGCGCAGGGTGTCCAGCCCCACCGAGCCCAGCTGAAGCGCGCGGGTATGGAACGCCTTGAGATCAAAGGCGTCGCCTTCACGGGTGCGGACTTCGTCCCGGATCTGCTCCCAGAGACGCTGGCCGAGCTTGTAGGAGGGGGCCTGTCCCGGCCATCCGAGGTAGCGGGTGAACTCGAAGTTCAGCTGCCCTTCGCTGATGGACATGTTCTGCCGAAGGAAGTCATAGCCCTTTTCAGCGGTCCAGGTACCCTCGCCCCAGCGTGCCGGAATTTCCAGTTCCAGATGGACGCCGATGTCGAAGACCACCCGGGCGGCACGCATCCGCTGCGCGTCCAGCATGCCCATCTTGTCGCCGGGATCGCTCAGGTAGCCCAGCTGGTCCATCAGCCGTTCGGCGTAGAGCGCCCAGCCTTCCCCGTGTCCGGAAACCCAGCAGACATTGCGCCGCCAGGCGTTGAGCAGCCCGCGGGCAGCAGTCGCCGTCGCAATCTGCAGATGGTGCCCGGGAACGCCCTCATGGTAAACCGTGGTGGTTTCAGCCCAAGTGGTGAAAGTGTCTTCACCGGCGGGGACGGACCACCACATGCGTCCGGGGCGGGAGAAGTCCTCGCTGGGCCCGGTGTAGTAGATGCCGCCCTCCTGGGTGGGGGCAATCATGCACTCAATGCGGCGCATGGGTTCGCTGATTTCGAAGTGTGAACCGGCCAGGTCCTCAACGGCGCGGTCCGCCAGTCCCTGCATCCAGGCACGCAGCTCCTCGGTGCCGTGCAGCTGGCGGGCCGGGTCCTTGTTGAGGATGGCGACGGCTTCCTCCACGGTGGCGCCGGGGCGGATCTGTTCGGCAACGGCTTCCTGCTCGGCGATGATGCGGTCCAGTTCCTCCACGCCCCACCGGTAGGTTTCCTCCAGATCGACAGCGGACCCGAGGAACTGGCGGGAAAAGAGGGCATACCGTTCCGGGCCCACGGCGTCCTTTTCCGGGGCTGCGGGGAGCAGTTCGTCTTCAAGGAAGGTGGCCAGGTTGAGGTAGGCGCGGCGGGCGCATTCGGCGCCGGTGCGCAGTTCCGCACGCAGCCCCTCGGACAGCGGTTCCCCGCCGGGCAGGGCTGCGTTGGTTGCCAGGGCGTCGAAGTACCCGCCGTCCTCGGCGTAGGCAGAAGCCTGCTCAATGACGATCTTCACCTGCCGGCGCGCAGCCACGAGCGAACGCTCCAGTCCGCTGCGCAGGCTGGTGATGTATCCGGCGACGGCGTCATCAACGTTGTTCAGCCGGCCGGCAATGTGGCGCCACTGCTCTTCGGTTTCCGTGGGCATCAGGTCAAAGATGCTCCGGATTCCCTGTGCCGGGGAGGCGATGTTGTTCAGGTCGGCAAGGTCCCAGCCGGACTCGTGGATCTCCAGATCCAGGCCCAGCCGTTCATGCATGGCGTCCAGTGTTACCCGGTCCACGTCATCCGCCGGTTCCAGGCCGTCCAGCCGGCCGAGGGTTTCGCGGATGGCTTCGGCAGAGGATTCCAGTCCGGCAGGCGAATAATCGGCGTACTCGGTCTCCCTTCCCGGGATGCCCAGGGAAGTGGCGAAGGACGGATCCAGCTGCAGGAGGGTGTTGGTGAACGCATCGGCAACGGCGTCGATGGCGGTCGGCTGGCGGACCGGAACATGGCCAGCGGCGGGCAGAGACTCGGAAGATGATGTCTGTTGGGTCACAGACGGTAGCCTAACCGCACACCGGGTGCAGGGGCCTAATTCATGTCAGCGGAAACTGCGCCGCCATGAACCCGGACCCGGTGTGGGTGCAAGGCTAAGCATCCGTCGCCGGGCCCACGCCCGGTATGGCTGCCGGACGGCCGGGGCCGGAGCCTGCGAACCAAGCCCGGCGACAACGGCCGTCAGCGCTGCCAGCTCTTCCGCCGTGGGGTTGCCGGCCAGCACGGAGAGCAGTGGTTCGGCCGCTGCCGGTTCCAAAGGTGCGTTCTCGACACTCACAGCGGCATGTTCCCGTGCTTCTTGGCGGGCAGGGAAGCCCGCTTGTCCCGCAGGGCCCGCAGTCCGCGGATCAGCTGCAGGCGGGTGTCGGACGGGGCGATGACGGCGTCCACGTAGCCCAGCTGGGCCGCCTGGTACGGGTTGAGCAGTTCGTCTTCATACTGCTCAATGTATTGGCGCCGGACCTCATCAACGTCTTCCCCGGCGTCGGCGGCGGCCTTCAGCGGTGCACGGTAGAGGATGTTCACGGCGCCCTGGGCGCCCATGACGCCAATCTGCGCGGTGGGCCAGGCCAGATTGATGTCCGCGCCGAGCTTCTTGGAGCCCATCACGATGTAAGCGCCGCCGTAGGCCTTGCGGGTAATGACGGTCAGCTTGGGCACGGTGGCCTCGGCATAGGCGTAGAGCAGCTTGGCGCCGCGGCGGATAATGCCGTTGAACTCCTGGTCCTTGCCCGGCAGGAAGCCCGGAACATCAACAAAGGTCAGGATGGGGATGTTGAACGCGTCGCAGTTGCGCACAAAACGGGCGGCCTTCTCGGACGCGGCAATGTCCAAGGTGCCGGCGAACTGCATGGGCTGGTTGGCCACGATGCCCACCGTGTGCCCTTCTATCCGGCCGTAGCCGATGATGACGTTGGGCGCATAGAGGGCCTGCATCTCCAGGAAGTGCCCGTCATCCAGCACGTTTTCGATCACGGCACGGATGTCGTAGGGCTGGTTTGCGGAATCCGGAATCAGTTCGTCCAGCGCCAGGTCCGCGTCGGTGACTTCCGGATCCTGCTCGAAGGCCGTCAGCGGTGCCTCGGCAAGGTTGTTGGAGGGCAGGAAATCCAGCAGTTCCCGGACAAACTCGATGGCGTCCTCTTCATCGGAGGCGAGGTAGGTGGAGGTGCCGGTGTTGGCGTTGTGCTGCCGGGCGCCGCCCAGGGTTTCCATGTCCACGTCTTCGCCGGTGACGGTCTTGATGACGTCGGGTCCGGTGATGAACATGTGTGAGGTCTTGTCCACCATGACCACATAGTCGGTAAGCGCGGGGGAGTAGGCAGCCCCGCCGGCGGAGGGGCCCATGATCAGGGAAATCTGGGGGACGACGCCGGAGGCATGGACATTGTTGTGGAAGATATCGGCGAACATTGCCAGCGAGGCGACACCCTCCTGGATGCGGGCACCGCCGCCGTCGAGGATGCCGACCACCGGGCAGCCGTTGCGCAGTGCGAATTCCTGGACCTTGACGATCTTCTCGCCGTTGACCTGGCTGAGTGAGCCGCCGTACACAGTGAAGTCCTGGGCGTAGACCGCCACGGGCCGTCCGTCCACTGTGGCGTAGCCCGAGACCAGGCCGTCGCCCAGGGGCTTTTTCTTCTCCATCCCGAAGGCGGTGGACCGGTGCACGGCCAGAGCATCGAATTCCACGAAGGACCCGGCATCCACCAGCAGCTCAATGCGCTCACGGGCGGTGTGCTTGCCGCGGGCATGCTGCTTCTCGACGGCGGCAGGCCCGGAGGGCACCTCGGCCTCTGCCTGGCGGCGGCGGAACTCCGCGATCTTCCCCGCCGTCGTGTGCAGGAACAGGTCCTGATCAATACTCAAAGGTGGCCTCCGGTGTGCAGATTCAGACCCTGTCCGGCCATCCGGGGGAGGCGGCCGTCCAAGGCGTTAAGTAGGTTCCGCACAAAGAATGTGACGGTTCACCCAGTCTAGTGAGCCGGTCCGCCGGGAGTGAGTGTAGAAAACCTACAATTTGTATCCATGACGGTTGGTTGGACGCCGTCCGGACGGACACGGACGCGTCGATGTTACTCACTAGTAACATCGACGTGAGGTGCATTACCCTCATGCTATGAGCATCCCCAACAACACTCCGGAAACGACGTCGCGGTCCCTGGCCGGACGCACCATCCTGATGTCCGGCGGCAGCCGCGGTATCGGACTTGCCATCGCGCTGCGTGCAGCCGCGGACGGCGCCAACATCGCCATGCTGGCGAAGACGGCAGAGCCCCACCCGAAGCTGGAAGGCACTGTCTACACGGCGGCCGAGCAGCTCGAAGCTGCCGGCGGCAAGGCACTGCCCATCATTGGTGATGTGCGCCGCGACGAAGATGTTGCACGCGCCGTGGAGGAAACCGTGAAGCAGTTCGGCGGGATCGACATCGTCCTGAACAACGCCTCCGCCATTGACCTGTCCGGCACCGACGCCGTGACCATGAAGAGCTATGACCTTATGGCGGACATCAACACGCGGGGCACCTTTATGCTCTCGAAGTTCTCGCTGGAAGCCCTGCGCCGGTCCGACAATCCGCACATCCTCACCCTGTCCCCGCCACTGAACCTGGATCCGAAGTGGGCGGGCAATTACCTGGCCTACACCATGGCCAAATACGGCATGTCCCTGACCACCCTGGGCCTGGCGGAGGAGCTGAAGAACGACGGCATTGCCGTGAATTCCCTGTGGCCGGTCACCGGCATTGATACCGCTGCCATCCGCAACATGCCCGGCGGGGAGAAGCTGGCCGCGGCCTCGCGCAGCGCCGACATCATGGCTGATGCCGCCCATGCCATCCTTACCCGGCCCAGCCGCTCTTCAACCGGCAACTTCTTCACCGATGAAGAGGTGCTGCGCCAGGAGGGCGTGACCGACTTTGACCGCTACGCCCCCGGCGTACCCGCAGAGAAGCTGATGCAGGACTTCTTCCTCTAAACCGCTCCGTCCTGAGCCGGGCGCCCGGGAATGTCCGGGCGCCCGCGTAAGATCGAAGGCATGCAACTGCACTACTCCAGCATGGAAAGACCGGGCCTGGACCCGGACCGCCTCAGGGCGGCGCTGGTGGCCCCCAACGGGCCTTACGCCGCGTTGGACGTGGTGCAGGAAACCGGGTCCACCAACTCCGACCTGGCGGACTCCGCCCGCCTGCGCCCCTCGGCAGCGTCCGACCTCACGGTCCTTACCGCCGAACTGCAGACCGCAGGCAAGGGGCGCCTAGACCGGAGCTGGGTTGCCCCCGAGCGTTCCTCACTCTTTGTCAGTGTGCTGTTCCGGCCGGTAAATGCCGAAGGCCGTCCGCTGCCCACGTCCTCCTACCGCTGGCTTTCCCTGCTTGCGGCCCTGGCCATGGCTGAAAGTGTGGCCGCCCGCACCGGCGTCGAAGCCCGGTTGAAGTGGCCCAACGACGTCATGGTGGACAACCGTAAACTTGCAGGCGTCCTGGCCCAGCTCGTCCCGTTTTCCGACGGGTCGCCGCCGGCCGCAGTGGTGGGCACAGGCCTGAACGTCAGTCTCACCGACGAAGACCTGCCGGTGCCCACGGCAACCAGTCTGCTGATGGAGTATGCCTCCACCACTGACCGCAACATCCTGCTCCAGGACTACCTGCTGGCTCTGGCCGAAAAGTACCGTGCCTTCTGTTCCGTGGACGGAGATCCGGAGGCCGCATCGGACGGGCAGGCATCTCTGCGGGAACAGATCATGGCCCGCCTGTCCACCCTGGGCCGCGATGTCCGCGCGCAGCTCCCCGGCGGCGGCGTCCTTACCGGCCGGGCCGTGGCACTGGCCGCCACCGGTGCGCTGGTCATCGTTGACGGTGCCGGCGCTCCGCACACCGTCTCTGCGGCCGACGTGGTACACCTGCGCGCCGAGCCGGCATGAGGCCGGCCCGTTGAGTCCGGTACTTCCCGCAGCCGGGAGGGCAGCCACGTGCGTGTAAGGCTCTCTCAGGGGGAGTACATCATTGCCGCCGGGCGCCCGCATGCACGTTCGCTTTGGAAACCGCTGGCCCTGGCGGGGGCAACCGGCGCGGCGGCAGGGTATGCGCTGGGCTGGCTGGGCAGGGATACCCTGCCCGGCCAACTGGCGGAGTGGAGCCCGTACCTGCAGCCCGCCGTCGTTGTGCTGGCCCTGCTTGTGCTGCTGCGCTACTGTCTGCCGCCCGTACTTCGCTGGTTTACCGGCCGGATCATCCTGACCGACCGCAGGCTGGTCCGCCGGCAGGGAGTGCTGCTGCGCCGGGAACACGAAATTGCCCTGGCAGCGATCTACCAGCTCGAGATCAGGCAGACGGTCACAGACCGGATGCAGCGCAGCGGCACCCTCGTCCTCGACCTGGGCCACGGCCGGATTATGCAGTATCCGGCGGTGCCGGAGGTACACCGTTTCCGGTCCCTTGTGGTTTCCGCCATAGGCCAGCTGCCACTGACTGCCATGTTTGATGGTGTAGATATTGAGGGAGACGGGGGATACGACTATGAAGGGAGGGACTATGACTGACGCCGGCCACGGTGAGTCCGGACCCGCGAGCCATCCCGAACCGATGACGCTGTCCCTGCCGGCGGTCAAGCCGTCCCGGCCGGACTATTCAATGGCGGACACCGGAACCGAAATAGACCGCGAGGATGTCCGCCGGCTGGAAGCGCAGCTGATCGGCGGACCCCGCACCCTGAAGCGCCGCGAAGCGGCTGCCGAAGCCGGGGTGTCCCTGCTCTCTGCCCGCAAGCTTTGGCGTGCCATGGGCTTCCCCAACCTTGACGACGACGCGGTCTTCTTCACGGAACAGGACCGGGAGGCCCTGAGCACCGTGATTGAGCTGGTGCGCGATGAGCAGCTCACCGAGGAAGCCGCGATTTCCATCATGCGATCCATCGGCCAGATGACAGACCGAATGGTTGTCTGGCAGGTTGAGGCACTGGTGGAGGAGATGGTGTCCACCCGCGGCATCACCGATGCTGAGGCCCGCAGGAATCTTGTTGCCGCACTGCCGGCCCTGATTGAACCGCTGGAAAAAACCCTCGTGTACGCCTGGAAGCGCCAGCTCAATGCTGCCATCCAGCGTCTGGCCCTGCGCGCGGAGGCCGGACTGGCCAGCCATGACGGGAGCGCCTCGGACGACGCGCCGCTGCCGCTGGCACGCGCCGTCGGTTTCGCGGACCTGGTCTCCTACACCAGCCTGTCCCGCCAGATGAACGAAAAGACCCTGGCGCAGATGGTCCAGCGCTTTGAGCACAAATGTGCCGAAATCATTTCCGTGGGCGGCGGACGGCTGGTCAAGACCATCGGCGACGAAGTCCTCTTTAACGCCGAAACCCCCGAGGCCGGCGCGGAGATTTCCCTCGCCCTCGCGAAGGCCTTCACTGAGGATGAGCTGCTTCCCTCCGCCCGGGTTTCGCTGGTATGGGGGCGCGTCCTGTCACGTCTGGGCGACATATACGGTCCCACCGTCAACCTCGCCTCCCGGCTGACATCGCTGGCCGAACCGGGGACAGTCCTCACGGATGCCTCCACTGCGGCGGCGTTGAAGGATAATCCCCGATTTGTGCTGATTCCGCACCAGCCGCGCAACGTGCGAGGGTTCGGCGAGATCCATCCGGTAACCCTGGCCCGGGGCACCGGTTCCGGGCTTGTCCTGGATTAGCCGCGCATCGAATGGCCGACGCGCCATTTCCACCGGACCGCCGGGTGCCTGCCGTCGGTTAGTGTATGGAGAGATACTGTAAGACGGATCACCTAGTGAACAAACAGCTTTCCGGACAGGGCGTGAATGAACTCCGACGAAACGACATCCCCGGATACCGGCCTGCATGCAGTGTTTGGTTATGCTTCCGATCGCGGTCTGCGGCGCGAGTTGAATGAAGACTCACTGATCGCCGCAGACCCGGTCTTTGCCGTGGCGGACGGCATGGGGGGACACGAAGCGGGTGAGGTAGCCAGCAGCATCTGCGTCCGCACGCTGGGTGATTCCCCGATAGTGGGACAGCATCTGCCCGACTTCTCCGCGGAGCAGCTCAGGGAACTGCTGCTGGAGGCAGACCACCGGATCCGGGAGGCTACCGGAGGCCGGGCCGGCACAACGCTGACCGGCGGTGTGCTGGTAAGTGCCGACGGCAAACCTCACTGGCTGGTGTTCAACGTGGGTGATTCCCGCACGTACCGGCTCAGCGCCGGAAAGCTGGACCAGATCACCGTGGACCACAGCGAGGTGCAGGAACTGGTGGACCTGGGCCAGATCACCCCTGACGAAGCACTGGTCCATCCCCGTCGGCATGTGGTCACCCGTGCCCTGGGCACCGGCAACGACGCAGAAGCGGACGTCCGGCTGGTCCCGGCGGAACCTGGAGACCGGCTGCTGGTGTGTTCGGACGGACTGACCGGCGAGGTATCCGACACCCGCATCCTGGACATACTGGCCTCTGAGGCCAATCCGCAGGACGCCTGCGCCGCCCTGGTCCAGGCTGCCCTGCGGTCCGGGGGCCGGGACAATATCACCGCACTGGTGGTGGACACCGTGGGCGGAACCGTTGGACCCGAGCCCGTAGCCGTTACGCTCACCGGTGAGGCCGGCTACGAATAACCACCGAACCTCTGTGAACACCGCCTATGCGAAGGAGCCCCGATGAGCACCCATCCGGACGAACTGGAACAGCGCCGCCTGAATGACTGGAGCCGGCGCCTGACCCAGGCGCTGCAGATCCTGGACCTCGAGGTGGACCCGGCCATGCTCGTTGAGCTTGGCGAAAAATCCGGCCGCACGGTGGCACCCAACGCGGGCGTGGTGAGCGCCTTTATGGTTGGGTATGCTGCCGGGCTGACCACCACCAGCGGACGGAAGTCAGCGGAAGAAGCCGTGAAAAAAGCAGCGGACACCGCCTTCCAGCTGGCTGAAACCGGCCTGGAGGGGCCGGACCAGCCAGGCTGGAAGGGATCCGCGCAGTAACTGCGGCCGGTTACGCCGGCGCCGGGGTACGCCGCATCTTGTCTTCGGCGCCGGCGCCGGCTGCAGCCTCCACCCGGACCAGTACCGTCTTGGACACCGGGGTGTTGCTGCCTTCGGCCACGTGGTCCATGGGCACCAGCACATTGGCTTCCGGATAGTACGCAGCCACGCACCCCTTGGGCGTGGGGTAGGACACCACACGGAAACTGCGCAGCACGCGCTCTACGCCGTCGTGGTGGACGCCGTGGATGTCCACGTACTGGCCGTCCGCCAGGCCGAGTTCCGTAATGTCTCCGGCGTTCATAAACAGCACGTGCCTCCCGCCCTTGATGCCCCGGTAGCGGTCATTGTGGCCGTAAATGGTGGTGTTCCACTGATCGTGTGAACGCATGCTCTGCAGCAGGAGCGTCCCTTCCGGACGCTGGACAGCCTCCAGGTCATTCACCGTCAGCACGGCCTTGCCGGTGGGAGTGCGGAAGGTCCTGGAATCCCTCGGTCCGTTGGGCAGCACGAAACCGCCCTCATGCCGGATCCTCTCGTTGTAGTCCTCGCAGCCTTCCACCACCCGGGAAATGGAATCGCGGATCAGGTCATAGTCCTTTTCGAAGCCCGCCCAGTCGGCGTCGATCCGGTCCCCGATCACCCGGGCCCCGAGCCGGGCAACCAGGGCAGGTTCGGAGAGCAGGTTCGGCGAAACGGGATCCACTCCGCCATGTGAGGCATGCACTACGCAGACCGTGTCTTCCACGGAAACGAACTGCCGGCCTGTCTCCTGGATGTCTATCTCGGTGCGGCCCAGGACCGGGAGGATCAGGGCTTCCTTGCCGGTGACCAGATGGGACCGGTTGAGTTTGATGGAGATCTGCACGGACATGTCGGTCTTTTTCATGGCTTCTTCAGCCAACTGGGTATCCGAAATGGCGGAGATCAGGTTGCCGCCCAGCGCCATAAAGAACTTGATGCGTCCGTCCTGCATGCGGTGGAAGGTTTCAACCGCGTCGGCTCCATGCTCCCGCGGGGGATCGAAGCTGAATTCCTTGCCCAGGGCGTCAAGGAAAGTACCCGGCATCTGCTCCCAGATGCCCATCGTCCGGTCACCCTGCACGTTGCTGTGCCCGCGGATGGGTGCGGCACCGGCGCCGGGCTTGCCGATGTTTCCCCGCAGCAGCAGCAGGTTGATGATTTCCTTGATCGTGGCAACGCCCTTTTTCTGCTGGGTGATGCCCATGGCCCAGGTGATGATGACTTTCTCGGCCTTGAGGTAGCGCTCTGCGAGCTCGTCGATTTCCTCTGCACGCAGCCCGGTGGCTTCGAGCACTTCATCGTCATCGAGGAAGGAAAGATGTTCCTTGAGGTCTTCCAGGCCTTCGCAGTGCTTCTCGAGGAACTCATGGTCCAGCACGGTCCCCGGGTTCTTTTCTTCGGCTTCAAACACCCGCTTGGAAATGGCCTGCAGCAGGGCCATGTCCCCGCCAAGCCGGATCTGGAGGAACTGGTCTGCCAGCTCCGTGCCCTTCCCTGCGATGCCGCGGGGCTTCTGCGGGTTCTTGTACCGCTTCAGACCGGCCTCGGGGAGGGGGTTCACAGCTACGATGCTGCCACCGTTCCGCTTGCAGTTTTCCAGTGCCGTCAGCATGCGTGGATGGTTGGTGCCGGGGTTCTGTCCCATCAGGATAATCAGATCTGCCTGGCCGAAGTCCTCATAGGTCACCGTCGCCTTGCCGATCCCAATGGTCTGGCCCATGGCCCAGCCGGAGGACTCATGGCACATGTTGGAGCAGTCCGGCAGGTTGTTGGTGCCGTACGCCCGGACAAACAGCTGGTAGAGGAACGCCGCTTCATTGGAGGTCCGTCCGCTGGTGTAGAACGCTGCCTCGTGCGGGGAATCCAGGCTCTTGAGCCGCCGGGCCACAATGTCCAGTGCCTCGTCCCAGCCCACCGGGCGGTAATGGTCCTCACCTGCGGGCTTGTACAGGGGCTCGGTGAGCCGGCCCTGCATGCCCAGCCAGTATTCGGTGCGGTCGCGCAGTTCGGTGAGGCTGTGTTCGGCCCAAAAGTCGGAAGAAATCACCACCGGCGTGGCTTCCCACGTGACGGCCTTGACGCCTTCCTCGCAGTATTCGAACGGGCTGCGGTCCTTGGGGTCGGGCCAGGCGCAACTGGGGCAGTCGAAGCCGTGCTTCTGGTTCATGCGGAACGTGGTTCCCAGGGCCCGGGCCAGACCCATCTGCTCGATGGCCGGTTTCATGGAGTGATACACCGCCGGCAGCCCGGCGGCCCACTCCTTGGGCCGCGATTCGACCTGGATGTCCTTTTCGTTGACGTCCTCTATCCGGGGTTCTTTCCTGGCCACGCCGCACTTCCCTTCATCGCTTCACTGCGCGTCCGTCCTGGCCCGCGAACACAGTTGCCTAGCATCAGGCCTAGCAGTCCCGCGGGTCCGCCGCAAGCACCAAGGCCGCACAAGGCAAGGGCGTGGCGCCCCGAGACGGCGGTGCCGGGCCCCCGACACGGCGGTCGGCGGACGCCGGCAGGCACTGCAGCGCCGCCGTCGCCTGCCCGGCGGTGATGCACCGCTGACGCAAGCGCACACTATGCGGCAAGATTGGTTAGGTGAGCACAGCCAAGACATCCCCGGAAATCACGGACACTGAAGCAGCCGTTGAATCGGTCAGCACGGACACCCCGCCCGCCGGGGACCTGCGCGAGGAATATGACGCGCTCGCGGACCAGGTGCGCCGCTACCGTTTCGCCTATTACAACGAAGACTCCCCGCTGGTCTCCGACGCTGAGTTCGACCGGCTCTACCGCCGCCTGGAAGAGATCGAGGCGCTGCACCCGGAGCTGGTCACCAACGATTCACCCACCCAGGAAGTGGGCGGTGAAGTCTCGGCGGCCTTTGCCCCGGTGGAACACCTGCAGCGGATGTACAGCCTGGAGGACGTCTTCTCCCTGGATGAGCTGGAGGCATGGGTCCGCAAGACCGAAGGGTCCGTAGCCAACATTGCCCCCGGCGCCCGGATCAAATGGCTGACCGAACTGAAGATCGACGGGCTTGCCGTGAACCTGCTCTACCGCAACGGCGAACTGGTCCGGGCTGCCACCCGCGGCGACGGGACCACGGGGGAGGACATCACCCACAATGTGCTCACCATCGCCTCCATCCCGCGCACGCTCAAGGGTGAAAACCTGCCTGCGGAAATGGAAATCCGCGGCGAGGTATTCATCCCCTCGAAGGACTTCGCGCACCTGAACGAAACCATGGTCGAGGCGGGCAAGGCGCCTTTCGCCAATCCCCGCAACGCCGCTGCCGGCTCCCTGCGGCAGAAGGACCCCGAAGTCACCGCCAGGCGTCCGCTAAGCATGTACGTGCACGGCATCGGTGCCCGCGAGGGCCTGGACGTGGCCAGCCAGTCCGAAACCTATGACCTGCTTCAGCAGTGGGGACTGCCGACGTCGCCCTATTACAAGGTGCTGGACACTTACGAAGAGGTCCTGAAGTACATCGCGGAGAACGGCGAACACCGGCACGACCTCTCGCACGAAATCGACGGCATCGTGATCAAGGTGGATGACTTTGCCCTGCAGCGTGCCCTGGGCAACACGTCCCGGGTGCCGCGCTGGTCCGTGGCGTACAAGTACCCGCCGGAGGAAGTGAACACCAAACTGCTGGATATCCGGGTGAACGTGGGCCGGACCGGCCGCGTCACCCCCTACGGCATCATGACACCCGTGCTGGTCTCCGGCTCCACCGTGGAGATGGCCACCCTGCACAACCAGGACGTGGTGAAGGCCAAGGGCGTCAAGATTGGCGACACCGTGGTGCTGCGCAAGGCCGGCGACGTGATTCCCGAAATTGTGGGCCCCGTCGTCGCCCTCCGAGACGGCAGCGAACGCGATTTCGTTATGCCCACGCACTGCCCGTCCTGCGGCACCGAGCTGAAGCCGGCCAAGGAAGGGGACGTGGATATCCGCTGCCCCAACGCCAAATCCTGCCCCTCGCAGCTGCGTGAACGCGTGTTCCACCTGGCCGGCCGCGGTGCCTTCGACATTGAGGCGCTGGGCTGGGAGGCAGCTATTGCCCTCACCTCACCCGCCGAGCCGGAAAACCCGCCGCTGACCAGTGAGGCCGGCCTGTTCGACCTGAAAATCGAGGACCTGGCGGACGTGCGGATTGAACGGCCCAAGCGTGTCAAAGGCGTGGTGGACGGCACCGAACTCGTTCCGTACTTCTACACCAAGGGCACCGCCAAAAAGCCGTCCGTTGCTTCCGCCAATACCCGCAAGCTGTTCGAGGAACTCGAGAAAGCCAAATCCCAGCCACTTTGGCGGGTCCTGGTGGCACTGTCCATCCGGCACGTGGGCCCGACGGCGGCCCGCGCCCTCGCCGGCGCCTTCGGGTCGATGGAGGCCATCCGTGCTGCCACCGAGGAGCAGCTGGCGCATGTCGACGGCGTCGGCCCCACCATCGCCGCAGCCCTGACGGAATGGTTCGCCGAGGACTGGCACCGCGAGATCGTGGATGCCTGGGCCGCCGCCGGTGTGCGGATGGCCGACGAACGGGACGAGTCAATGCCCCGCACACTCGAGGGCCTGACCGTTGTTGTCACCGGCACATTGCCCAACTTCAGCCGGGACGAGGCCAAGGAAGCCATTCTCACCCGCGGGGGCAAGGCCTCCGGGTCGGTCTCGAAAAAGACCGACTACGTGGTGGCCGGGGAAAATGCGGGCACCAAGCTGGAGAAGGCCGAAGCCCTGGGCGTCCGGGTCATTGACGAAGACGGCTTCCGGATCCTGCTGGCCGAAGGGTCCGTCCCGGAGGACGGGGCAGGAACCGATGGGCAAAACGAGGAAGACAAACCGGAAGAAGGTACCGAATGAGCCCGCTGCCTGACGCGGCCGATCCGCTGGAATTGCTGGAAGTTGCCCGCGAGGCCGCCGCTGCGGGAGCGGCTGTGCTGGCGGGACGCTCGGTCGCCGGCCTGAATCCGGTGAACAAAAGCGCCGACGGAGACTGGGTCACCGAATTTGATACCGCCGCAGAGATTGCCGTGCGGGAGGTCCTGGCCCGCCTGCGTCCGCATGACGTTGTCACGGGGGAGGAGCTGGAAGCGGCCGTCCCATCCAATCCGTCAGGCATCCGATGGTCCATAGATCCGCTGGACGGCACCACCAACTTCATCCGCAACATTGTCTACTACGCCACCTCCGTGGCTGCGGTGACCGACGACGGCGAGTGGCTGGCCGGCGTCGTCCACGCCCCGGCGCTGGTCCGGGTGTACTCGGCCGCCCGCGGGAACGGGGCCTGGCTGTCCGAGCACGGCAGCGTCCGCAAGCTCTCCGGCCCCGATCCGCAGCGGGTGGGGAAGCTGCTGGGTACCGGGTTCTCCTACAACGCGGAGGTCCGGTCCGAGCAGTATGCGGCCTTGCCGGAGCTTGCCGGGCAGTTCGCGGACGTCCGTCGGCTGGGATCCGCCGCGCTGGACCTGTGCATGGTGGCCGACGGCACGCTAGACGCCTATATCGAGCGCAGCCTCAACGAATATGACTATGCCGCGGGCGCCTTGATCGCCGAGGAAGCCGGCGTTCCCGTTCAGCGTCCGCCGCGGCCGGCCAACGACGCCGAACGTGAGGACGCGGTGACTGTCGCCGGAGCTGCGCTGCTGGGCTAGGTGTGGAGCCGCGGTTCCGCCACGGCACTTCCGCCGGCGGGGGATGCCCGCCATTCTTCGGCCAGGAGGGCGTAGCGGAGGTCATCCAGCCAGCGCCCCGAACGGTGGAGGGACCCCTGGCGGGACCTCCCCTCACGCCGCATCCCCGCTTTTTCCATGACCCGCCAGGAAGCGGTGTTGTCGGCGAAACACTCCGCCACCACCCGGCGCAGGCCCAGGTCCTCGAAGCAGATGCGCAGTAGTGCAGCTACGGCTTCGCTTGCGTACCCCCGCCCGGCGAACTCCGGTGCAATGACGTAGCCAATCTCGGCCTGCGTGTCGCGCGCCAACTCCTCCACCTCCTGCTGCGCCCATGCGTCCTGGCAGGCAAGATAAAGGTCACCGACCAGGGCTCCGCCCAGTTCCACGGCAAAAGTGGCCGCCAAATGCTCCGGCTGCCGGAGCCGCTCCACGAAGGCGTCCACGTCCGTGGGCCGGGCCGTCATCCATTGCGCGACCTCCGGCTTCCGCCGGTACTCATACATGCGCGGCAGGTCGTCGGCTTCGGCGGGACGGATGGTGAGGCGGGGTGTGATGACGGGCCAGCGGGGGCCGGAGGGATTCGCGGTCATGGCACCATGATGGCCTATTGGGTTCCCCGGACGCGGTTGGCGGATCGGGCACTCGTCTACCGCCGGGCGGCAACGATGATCTCCCGGCTCACCGCTGCCAGGAACGGCCCGCCGTCCCAGTCCCCGTACCAGTCGGCGGAGCTGAAGCCTGCTTGATGCAGCAGCCGTTCCAGCAGGTCCGCGGGCGGGAATTTGAGGGTGCTCCTGCTGGCGAACCGTGCGCCGTCGGACAGGAACCGGGTGCGGTCCTCGAAGGTCACCAACACGCCGTCGGGGCGGTCCTCCGCCGAGATCAGTTCCCAGTCCACCTCGAGGGTGCCCGCTGAGGATTCCTGCAGCTCAGGTCCGGCGTGGCCGGAATCCCACTCCAGCCATGCCTTCGCTGCCGGGTTCCTTGACTCGAAACAGAAGATGCCGCCGGGCGCCAGCCGGGACCGCACCGCGGCCAACGTCTGCAGCATCTCGGCTTCGGTGAGCAGGCACTGGAAGGCATGGCCCGTCATCACCGCGGCGTCGAAGGGGCCCGCCGGCAGGTCCCCAGCCGTCCCGGGGAGCCAGGTGACCAGTTCGCTGTCCGGCCGGGACCGTGCCGCCTCCAGCATGCCGGCGGCGGGATCAATGCCCGTCACGGCGTGTCCGGCACGCGCCAGCCGGACGGCGAAGCTGCCGGTGCCGCAGCCAATATCCGCGATCCGCAGCGGCTCCTGACGCCCGTTGATCCCACCCAATAGCCCCGCATAAAAATCGGTGTCCCACCGCCCGGCGTTGTCCTCGTCGTACAGCGCCACCAGACGTGGCTCGTTGTAGTGCGCGTCAACCATGGTTTCCTTTGTTTGCCCGGATTCAGGAGGAAGCCTATCGGGATTAAGCCCTGAGGAAAGACCCGCCCTGTCCGGGCCTGTTTCCCAGCCGCACAGCGGATAATTGCATCCCGTGCAGCATCGACTCACAAGGAGGTACCGGCATGCCCCGTAAAGCAACCGCCGCTCCGCGGAAAACTTTCCGCACGGCTCCCGAAACCGGCCCCGCCACGCCTGTGGCCCAGACACCGACGGAACTGGATGCCGCCTACTTCGCCGGCTTGATTGATGAGCGGATAGCGAAGACCCGCGAACAGATTGTGATGCTGACCGATCTGATCCGCGAAGTCACCCTGGCGGCCAAGGACATTCCTGCCGATGATGAGCATGATCCCGAAGGCACCACCGTGTCCGTTGAACGGGCCAACGAAGTGGCCATGCTCGCCGCAGCGGAAAACTCGATGATCGAACTGGTGGAGGCACGGGAACGGCTGGACGCCGGTGCCTACGGAATCTGCGAAAACTGCGGCAACCCCATTCCGGCTGCCCGGCTGGAAATCCGGCCGGAAACCCGCTTCTGCGTGAACTGCGCAGCTGCGCGCCGGCGGTAGGAAAGAAGCCCCTGCCACGGGTGAACGTGTGCCCCCTCACCCCGGTCCCCGGCGGGACCGGGGAGGGGGATAGAATCTACGTGCACTTCAACCTGACCGTAAGGATTCGTAACACGCATGAGCATCACCATCCGGCTTGCCACCGAGGCTGATTTTGAAGATATCCGCCGGATTACCCGTGAGGCCTATCTGCACGGAAAGCACATCGAAGCCGACAACCCCTACGTCAAGGAACTCGAGAACGTCGAGGACCGGGCCAGGCACACCGAACTGTGGGTCGCGGAACTGGGCGGGAAGGTCGCAGCCTCGGCCGCCATCACCTACGCCGGCCAGCCCTACACGGATATTGCCATTGAAGGTGAATTGGAATTCCGCATGCTCGCCGTGGATCCTTCCGTGCAGCGCGGGGGAGTGGGCCGTGCCCTGGTGAACGCCATTGTTGACTACGCCCGGAGCAAGGACGGCATCGAAGCGGTCAGCCTGACCAGCATGACGACCATGCTCAATGCGCACGCGCTGTACCTGTCCCTGGGCTTTGTCCGCGTGCCCGAGCGGGACTGGACCGTTCCCGGCGAAGACTACATCCTCTGGGTCTTCCGCAAGGCCGTCTAACCGTCTGCTTCAAACCCTGCCGGTCCGGCGCCTGGTGGTTCGCCGTATGTACCGGTGAGGCGGGCAACCGCCTCACCGGGCAGCATCTGCTGTACAGCGGCTGTGCGGTGTGTGTCGGCTGCCTCCGTGACCTACCCCCGAACGCCGTAGACTGGAACGGATACCGGTTACATACCGAAACGTTCCTATATAAGACGCATGGGAGACTCATGTCTGAGATCAATCGTGAGGCCGTGGCGCATCTGGCGCGGCTGGCCCACATTGAGATGACCAACGACGAGCTGGACAAGATGGCCGGCGAACTCGATGTCATCGTGGATTCGATCAAATCCGTAAGCGAAGTTGCCGGCGAGGACATCCCGGCCACCTCCCACCCCATCCCGCTGACCAACGTCTTCCGCGAGGACGTTGTGGGGCAGACGCTGACCAATGAGGAAGCCCTGTCCGGTGCGCCTGACAATGCCGCCGGCCGCTTCAAGGTCCCTGCCATCCTGGATGAGGAGTAAAAGCTTCCATGAGTGAACTGATTACATCGAGCGCCGCGCAGCTGGCCGCCAAGCTGGCCGCCCGCGAGGTCACCGCCGTCGAGGTCACGCAGGCGCATCTGGACCGCATCAGCGAGGTCGACGGCGCCGTCAACGCCTTCCTGCACGTGAACACGGACGAGGCGCTGCAGGTAGCTGCCGACGTCGACAAGGCCCGTGCCGCCGGCGAGCAGCTGCATGAACTGGCCGGCGTCCCCATCGCCATCAAGGACCTGATTGTCACCAAGGGCCAGCCCACCACGGCCGGCTCGAAGATGCTCGAAGGCTGGATGAGCCCCTACGACGCCACGGTGATCTCCAAGATCCGTGCCGCGCGGATGCCGATGCTGGGCAAGACCAACCTGGACGAGTTCGCCATGGGCTCCTCCACGGAGCACTCCGCCTACGGGCCCACCCGCAACCCGTGGGACCTGGACCGGATCCCCGGCGGCTCGGCGCACTGACGCAGATCATCATGGCGGACATCATCTCCCCGCGTGAACGCGGCCGCTACATGGGCCTGTTCGGCGCGGTGATGGC
>NZ_JBNHFW010000006.1:0-129255 GCF_059090685.1 Arthrobacter sp. Y3225209 | reverse complement strand
GGCCTGCAGTCCCACCGCGGCTGTCATGGGCGCCAACAGCACCACCCGGGCCAGCTTGACCACTACCGCGGCGGCCAGCGCAGCGGTGCCGGCCGTCTGCGCCGTGGCCACTACCTGGCCGACGTCATGCACTGATGCGCCGGCCCAGGTACCGAAAACCACCGGGTCGAGGCGGAGCAACGCTCCGGCCACCGGCAGGGCGGCGATGGCCAGGGTACCGCAGAGGGTCACCAGGGCAATCGGCACCACGGTGTCCCCGCTGCGGGACCGGCGGGCGGCAGCAACGGCCCCAATCGCGGAGACACCGCAGATGGAGAATCCTGCAGCGATCAGCAGCGGTTCGTCTCCGGGGAGCCGGAACATCCTGCAGATGGCGTAGGTGCCGGCAAAGGCCGTGAGGACCAGAAGGACAACCAACCCGAGTGCACCGAACCCCAGGCCGGCAATGTCCACCAGCGACACCTTAAGCCCGAGCAGAACAATGCCGATACGCAGGAATCTCCGCGCAGCCAGCGCCAGCCCCGGCTTAAGCGGCCCGGTTGTTGCCGCGGCCGCACCGGGCAGGTTTGCGGCCACCAGTCCCAGGATCACCGCAGCAGTAAGTACCGGGACAGCCGGAACCAGCAGATGAAGCAGGTAGGACAGGGCGACGGCGGCGGCAGCCGCCAGCAGCCCGGGCGCGGTCTTTTTGAGCGTGGCGAACCCGCGCGGCAGCCCGTCGGCGGGCTGCTGCGGCCGGGGCGGATCAGCGGGAGAATCAGGCACGTCTATACCCTGCCCGAGTCGGGGCGGATAACCAAAGCAGTTCACCCCGGCGCAGGCTTCGGACCCGCACAACGTACTGCTGCGCGGCCGGGCGTTGTTACCATGGGTTACCATCCTCGAGCATCAGGGGAAGCGCCCATGAGCACGCACAGCAACGGCCGCGGCGCCGAACACGTCTCCGCGGAACAGTCCCTTCCCGCGGAGCCGGGGGTTCTCGCGGCCCCCTGGCTCTATCCCGCGGAAGAGGTCGCGGCAGAGCTCGGCACCGATCCGTCCGCGGGACTGGACGGGGATGAGGCCCGGGAGAGATTGGGACGCTACGGACCCAACGAACTGGCCGAGGGCAAAAAGGTGCCGGCGTGGCGGAAAGTCCTCCGGCTGCTTTCGGACCGGCTGACCATCGTCCTCATCATTGCCGCCGTCGTCAGCGCCGTGGTGTCCCGGGAATGGGAAACCCCGGTGGTGATCCTCCTGGTGATCATCCTGAACACCACGCTGAACTATGTGCAGGAGCAGCGCGCCGAATCCAGTCTCGAAGCACTGCGGAATGCCGCGGTGGATGCCTGCCGGGTCCTGCGCTCGGGCACGCAGGCCACGGTGGAGCGCACCGCCCTGGTACCCGGGGACATCGTGCTGCTGGAAGCCGGAGACACCGTTCCTGCCGACGGCCGGCTCCTGGAAGCGGTCCGGCTGCAGGTGGCCGAAGCGGCGCTGACGGGGGAGTCCCGGCCCTCCAACAAGGTGGCCGGGGCTCTCTCAGACCCGCAGCTCCCCGTCGCGGACCGCACCAACCTGCTGTACATGGATACCGATGTCACCCGCGGCCGGGCCGTGCTGCTGGTTACCGGCACCGGAATGAACACCCAGATCGGTACCATCGCGGATCTGCTGGGCAGCACTGCCGAGGAAAAAACCACGCTGCAGCGCAGCATCGACCAGCTCGCCCGCGTCCTGACCTACATTGCCCTGGCAGTAGTGACCCTGGTGTTTATCCTGGGGCTGCTGCGCGGGGACAGCTGGCAGGACCTGTTCCTGACGGCCGTGTCCCTGGCAGTTGCCACCATTCCGGAAGGGCTGACCGCCGTCGTCGCCTTCACCCTGGCCATGGGCGCCTCCCGGCTGGCGGCCCGCGGCGCCATCATCAAACAGCTCGCGGCCGTGGAAACCCTCGGCAGCACCTCGCAGATCTGCACCGACAAGACCGGCACCCTGACCCTGAATGAGATGACGGTCCGGCGGCTGTATTCCCCGTCGGGCAGCCGTTTCCGGGTTACCGGATCCGGCTACTCCACCGAAGGCAAGATCCTCAGCCCGGACGGGCGGTCCGTACCGGCGTTCATCGAGGCGTACCTGGCCATGGCGCTGTGCAACGACGCCTCCGTGGAAGACGGGCGCCTCACCGGTGACCCCACCGAAGCGGCGCTGGTGGTGCTGGCCGAAAAGGGCGGCATTGACGTGGCCGGGGCCCGGGCCACGCACCGGCGCATCGCCGAGGTTCCGTTTGATTCCGACTACAAGTTCATGGCCACGTTTAACCGCGCTGAGTCCGCGGGAGCGCCCGTGCACTGCAACGTTAAGGGTGCACCCGGCGTCGTCCTGGAACGCACGGCATTTGTGATGGGCGCGGACGGGCCGGAGCCGCTGGACGCTCAGGAGCGGGCACGCATTTCGGCCGACGTCGACTCGCTTGCCAAGGCGGGACTGCGGACCATGGCGGTGGCCGGACGGGTTCTGGACGCACCGTTGCCGGGAAGCCCGGAGGGGCTGTTTGCGGAGGCGGCGAATCTGGTCCTCTACGCCATTGTCGGAATCCTTGACCCGCCACGGCAGGAGGCCGGCGAAGCCATCTCCCGGGCCCAGGCTGCCGGTATTGATGTGCACATGATTACCGGAGACCACCTGGTCACCGCCTCGGCGATTGCCAGGGACCTGGGTATTGGTGGCAGGGCCGTGGCCGGTTCGGCACTTGATGCCATGGATGACGAGCAGCTGCAGGCGGAGGCTCCCGGGCTGGGGGTCCTGGCCAGGGTCTCACCCGAGCACAAGATCCGCGTGGTCAAGGCGCTGCAGGCTGACGGTTATGTAGTGGCCATGACCGGCGACGGCGTGAACGACGCACCGGCGCTGAAACGGGCGGACATTGGCATCGCCATGGGCATCACCGGCACCGATGTTTCCAAGGGTGCAGCGAGGATGATCCTCACTGATGACAACTTCGCCACCATCGTGGCGGCCGTCGAGGAAGGCCGGGGCATTTATGACAACATCGTGAAGTTTGTCCGCTTCCAGCTCACCACGGCGTGGGGGTTCGTGCTGATCTTCCTGGCCTCGGCGACCTTCGGCTTTGCCGGCGGGGCCCCGTTCACCGCGCTGCAGATTCTGTGGGTGAACATCATCATGGACGGCCCGCCCGCCCTGGCCCTTGGCGTGGACAAAACGGATCCGGGCGTGATGAACCGTCCGCCCCGGCGGGCAGGGGAACCGCTGCTGACCGGACGGCGGATTGCGGTACTGGCCATGCTGGGCATAGTCATGGCCATCGGCACCTGCGCCGTGCTGGTCAGTGCTCCCCGCCTGTTCCCCGAGAGCGCCGGCAGTGCTAACTTCGCCACCACCATGGCCTTTACAACCTTCGTTTTCTACCAGGTGTTCAATCTGCTCAATGTGCGTTCGGAAACCGGTTCCGTTTTTTCGCTGCTGACCTTCACCAACCGGGCCATCTGGGTTTCGCTGGCGGCAGTGGTGGTTCTGCAGATACTGGTGGTACAGCTGAGCATTTTCGAAGGCTTTTTCGACACGGTGCCGCTGACCTCCGCGCAGTGGTTCCTGTGCATCGCAGTGGGCGCTACCGTGCTGGTGGTTTCGGAAATCGGGAAGGCGGTTCAGCGGCTGGCCACACGGCGCCGGCACACCGGAGCCGGCGGCACCGGCCCCGTGCCCGTCCTACCAGGGTGAGGGCTTGTAGTCCTTGAGGAAGACACCGTACTGGTCTTCACCGTTTTCGCCCATCACAATCGGGTCATAAACCCGTGCCGCGCCGTCCACCAGGTCCAGCGGGGCGTGGAAGCCCTCCTCGGCCAGGCGGACCTTGGTGGGGTGCGGACGCTCGTCGGTAATCCAGCCGGTATCCACCGCCGTCATCAGGATCCCGTCGGTGTCCAGCATTTCCTGGGCACTGGTGCGGGTGAGCATGTTCAGTGCCGCCTTGGCCATGTTGGTGTGCGGATGGCCGGGGCCCTTGTAACGGCGGGAGAACTGTCCCTCCATGGCGGAGACGTTCACAATGTACTTCCGGCGGGCGGAGGACGCCGCCATGGCCGGGCGGAGCCGGTTCACCAGCAGAAACGGGGCGGTGACGTTGCAGAGCTGCACTTCGAGCATTTCCAGCGGATCCACCTGGTCCACCACCTGCGTCCAGCTGTTGATCGGTGCCGTGTCCGGCACCAGGCCGCCGGCGTCGATGGCCGTGCCGGCCTCCATCCGTGCCAACGAGGAGGAGCCCGCGGTCAGCGCCAGGGAGGTGACGGCGTCGGCGGCCAGCACCGGGTGTGCCGCCACGGAACCGGCCAGCGCGGTGGGGTGCGCGTCATAGGTGTGGCCGAAGGTCACCAGCTCGGGCATGGGGCCGTCCGGCAGCGGGGCCAGTTCGGCCTCGGTCAGGGGACGGTAGGCACCGGCGGAACGGCGCACGGTCTGGGCCGCGTTGTTGATCAGGATGTCCAGCGGGCCGGCATCCGAAACCGATTCCGCCAGGGAGATGACCTGGGCCGGATCACGCAGGTCGATGCCGACAATGCGCAGCCGGTGCAGCCAGTCCGCGGAATCCTCCATGGCCGCAAACCGCCGGGCGGCGTCCTTGGGGAAGCGGGTGGTGATGGTGGTGTGTGCCCCGTCGCGCAGCAGCCGCAGGGCAATGTACATGCCGATCTTGGCCCGTCCGCCGGTCAGCAGTGCACGGCGGCCGGTCAGGTCGGTGCGGGCATCCCGCTTGGCATGGCTGAACGCTGCGCATTCGGGGCAAAGCTGGTGGTAGAAGGCGTCCACCACGGTGTACGGCTGCTTGCAGATGTAGCAGTTGCGCGGCTTCAGCAGCGTTCCGGCGGAAGGCCCGTGGGCGGCGCTGGTCAGCTGTGCGCCGCGGGTCTCGTCGTCGATCCGGTCTGCCGCACCGGTGGCCGTCAGGGCGACGACGGCGCGGTCCGCCTCTGCGACGGCGCTGCGCTTTTCGTTCTTCCGGTGCTTTTTCACTGACTTGAACATCTTGGCGGTTGCCCGCCGGACCGCGACGTAATCCGGGTTCTCCTCATCCAGGACGTGGATGGAGGCCAGGACGCGCAGGGCGGTCTGGATCTCTTCCGGGCTTAGTTCTTCCGGGCTCAGTTCAGGGGTGCTCATCGGGGCCTTCTGCTCATCGACACCGGCGGATTCACGGCGCGGCGCAACTGGAGTGCGCACTTCGAGGATACCGGAGAAGCGGCACGGCACCCGTATCGGCGGCGGGGGCACGGCGGAATCTCACATCCGCTGCCCCCGCCGCCTGTCAGACCGGCATTATGCCGGGCCTAAACGGTTTCCCGGGGTGCTTCCGCCGGGATCCGCTGGCCCTTGCTGAGCACCGTCAGCCCGGATTCCGTCACCGTGAACCCGCGGCTCAGATCGAGTTCGCGGTCCACGCCAATGGTGGCACCGGCCGGGATCCGCACGTTCTTGTCAATGATGGCCCGGCGGATAACGGCACCCTCACCCACGTGCACCTTATCCATCAGGACAGAGTCGGTGACCTCGGCATTGGCGGAAACGTAGACGTCCTGGGCCAGCACCGAACCGGTGACCGTTCCGCCGGAGATGACCGTCCCGTCGGAGACAATCGAATCGAAGGCCGTCCCCGCCTGCTCCGACGCGCTGCGGACAAACTTGGCGGGCGGGGAGATGCTCTGCCGGGTATAGATGGGCCACTGCAGGTTGTACAGGTTGAACGCCGGCAGCGGGGAAATCAGGTCCATGTTGGCGTCGTAATAGGAGTCCAGGGTGCCGACGTCGCGCCAGTACTGATGGTCGCTTCCGGTAGCCCCGGGGATCACGTTGGTAGTGAAGTCGTACACCGCGGCATCGTTGCGCTCCACGAAGTAGGGAATGATGTCCCCGCCCATGTCGTGCTTGGTGATCAGCCGCTCGGCGTCGGCCTGCAGTGCGGAGACCAGGGCATCGGTGTTGAAGACGTAGTTGCCCATGGAGGCCAGGAAGCTGTCCGGGTCATCGGGCAGGCCGGGCGTGGAATCGGGCTTCTCCACGAACGCACCGATCCGGCCGGGGTTCTCCGGATCGGTTTCGATAACGCCGAACTGGTCCACCAGGTGCATCGGCTGCCGCACCGCGGCAACGCTGACCGAGGCGCCCGAGGCGATGTGTGCCTCAACCATCTGGGAGAAGTCCATCCGGTACACATGGTCGGCACCAATAACAACCACGATGTCCGGCTGGGCATCATCGATCAGGTTCATGGACTGGTAGATCGCGTTGGCGCTGCCGAGGAACCAGCTTTTGCCCACGCGCTGCTGCGCCGGCACGGAAGCCACATAGTTCTGCAGCTGGGTGGACAGCCGCCAGGTCTCGGAAATATGCCGGTCCAGGCTGTGGGATTTGTACTGCGTGAGAACCACTATCTGCAGGTACCCGGAGTTCACCAGGTTCGAAAGTGCGAAGTCGATGAGGCGGTAACGCCCCGCGAAGGGTACCGCGGGTTTTGCCCGGTCTGCCGTCAGGGGCATCAGGCGTTTGCCCTCGCCGCCTGCAAGCACTACTGCCAGGACCTTCTTTGGCGCCATTGTGTTGAACCTCTTCCGGAAGTAAGTCTGCTGACTTCACACTAGATCACAGGTTGCCCGGTGCACTACGTTGGTTTAGTGCGAGTAGATATTGTGTCGAAGGAATTCCCGCCGGAAATCTACGGGGGAGCAGGCGTTCATGTAGCCGAGCTCAGCCGTGTCCTGGCCGGAGAAGTTGATCTCCATGTGCATTGTTTCGGGGCGGAGCGGCCCGAGGATTTCCACGGGGCCACGGTGCGTACCTACCGGGCACCGGCGGAACTGGGGGACGCCAATCCGGCCGTCCAGACCCTGGGTACGGACCTGGAAATCCTGGGCGGGCTGGCCGGCGCCGACCTGGTCCACTCGCACACCTGGTACGCCAATATGGCCGGGCATCTGGGATCGCTGCTGCACGGCATCCCGCACGTACTGAGCGCCCACAGCCTGGAGCCGCTGCGCCCCTGGAAGGCGGAGCAGCTGGGCGGCGGTTATGCGGTGTCCTCATGGGTGGAGAAAACCGCGTACGAGGCAGCCGCAGCCATCATCGCCGTTTCAGAGGGCATGCGCCAGGACATCCTGCGCAGCTACCCGGAGGTGGATCCGGAAAAGGTCAGGGTGGTCCACAACGGCATCGACGTGGAGCAGTGGCAGCCGGACCCCGATCCCGACGGCGTGCGCGCGTTCGGAATCGACCCGGACCGGCCCAGTGTGGTGTTCGTGGGCCGCAACACCCGTCAGAAGGGCGTGCCCTACCTGCTCCGCGCGGCAGCGCTGCTGCCCCCGGACGTACAGCTGGTCCTGTGCCTGGGTGCTGCCGACACACCCGAGCTGGCAGCGGAAACCGCCGTGCTGATCGAGGATCTGCGGCGTACCCGTACCGGTGTTGTGGTTATTGAACGGATGCTGCCGCGCGCTGAACTGATCAGGATCCTCTCCATTGCCACCGTGTTCGCCTGCCCCTCCGTGTATGAACCGCTGGGCATTGTGAACCTTGAGGCCATGGCGTGCGGCACCGCGGTGGTGGCCAGTGCCACCGGCGGGATTCCCGAGGTGGTGGACACCGGCGTGACCGGCCTGCTGGTGCCCATTGAGCAGGTCACCGACGGCACGGGCACTCCGCTGGACCCCGAGGCTTTTGTACGCGACTTTGCCGCGGCGCTGACCACTGTGGTCACCGACCCGGCCATGGCCGAACGGATGGGGGAGGCGGGCCGGCTCCGCGCCACCAGGGAGTTCTCCTGGGAATCCATCGCCGAGGCCACCCTGGCCGTCTACCGCTCGGTACTGCCCTAGGCCCTCCCGGGCACGGCCCCGATACGGCAAAGGCGCCGCCGTCCTGCATATTGATGCAGTGCGGCGGCGCCTTTGTATTGCCCGTGCGGACGAGGGCGTTCTACTTCTTCTTGCCGGACTTCTTCTTGGCCGCCTTCTCGCGGGCAATCAGGACCTTTTCATCCACCGGTGCGGCACCGCTGGCACGGAGCAGCCGCTGGTATTCAAAGGCCTCATCCTGGCGTGCTTTTTCAGCGCCGGAAGCGATGCTGGCGCGCAGGTGCTCCTGGCCGTATCCGAAGGAGTCCACCAGATCCAGGGCGTGCGGGCGGATCTTGGCCAGCAGGCGGTTGATGTACGGGCCGAGGGTGCGCGCACGCTGGGCCGAGAGGCGCCCGTTCATCAGGTACCAGCCCAGGTTCTTTTCAATCAGGCACAGCCCGAAGAGGTCCCGGACCCAGGTCATGACCTGGCGGGTGCCGGCGTCGTCAATGCGGTCCAGTGCACGGGTGAAACCTTCCCACTGCAGCAGTTCGGCGTGGGCGCGGGCGGCTTCGATAAGGGCGTGCTGGTTCTCGTTGAAGATGGCCGCCCCCTTTTCCTTCGGCAGGCCGCGGGCCGCCTTCAGGGCACCGGCTACCTCCGCCACCATGGTGTTCACCCGGTCAGCGAGCAGATCATGCTGGGCACGGGGATCCCGGAGGGCAATCGCGGACTTCTTCTCCGAACCGGAATCCGCCACGGTCTGGGCGATCCGCCGCAGGCCCGTGCGGTGCACTGTGACATCGGCCGCCTGGCCCACAACGTAGCGTGCCAGCACGCCGAAGTCCGCTCCTGCGAATTCCTTTGCATAGTCGGCCAGCAGGCGCTTGGCCACCAGCTGCAGCAGCACCGTATTGTCACCTTCGAAGGTGGCGTAGATATCCAGATCGGCCCGCAGCGCGGTGAACCGGTTCTCCGCCAGGAAGCCCGCACCACCGGTTGCCTCGCGGCATTCCTGCAGGGTTTCCAGGGCGTGCCAGGTGGAGAGGGACTTCAGGGCGGCGGCAAGGGTCTCCAGGTCCTGGCGGTCCTCGTCGGTGTCGTGCGCGCCGGAGAAGACGTCGTCGAACTTCTGCAGCAGCTCGTCGTGCGCGAAGGACGCAGCGAACGTGGTGGCCAGCAGCGGCAGCAGCCGGCGCTGGTGCTGCTGGTAGTCCATCAGCACCTCTTCGCGGATATCCGAGGCGCCATTGAACTGGCGGCGCTCGGTGCCGTACTGGATGGCTGTCTTCAGGGCCAGCTTGCTGGCCGCCACCGCGGCGCCGTCCAGGGACACGCGGCCCTGGACCAGGGTGCCGATCATGGTGAAGAAGCGCCGGCCCGGGCTGGAAATGGCGGAGGTATAAGTGCCGTCCGCTGCCACATCGCCGTACTTGTTGAGCAGGTTGGTCCGGGGAATGCGGACATTGGAGAAGTGCAGCCGGCCGTTGTCGATGCCGTTCAGGCCACCCTTGACGCCGTCATCCTCGCCGCCGACACCGGGCAGGAAGCCGTTGTCGTCGCGGAGTTCAACGTAGAAGGCGTGCACGCCGTGGTCAACGCCCCGGGTGATGAGATGGGCAAACACAACGGCCGCCTTGCCGTTGACCGCGCCGTTGCCGATGTAGTCCTTCCACGCCGCGCGGAACGGTGTGTTGATGATGAACTCTTCCGTTGCGGCGTCGTACTCCGCAGTGGTGGCGATGCTCGCAACATCGGACCCGTGGCCGGTCTCCGTCATGGCGAAGCAACCGGGAATCTCCAGGCTCATGATGCCCGGGAGCCACTTCTCGTGGTGCTCCCGGTTACCCAGGTGCAGCACGGCGGAGCCAAAGAGGCCCCACTGGACGCCTGCCTTGATCTGCAAGGAGGGGTCGGCGGTGACCAGTTCCGCGAAACCGGCAACATTGCCGCCGTGGTTGTCCTCGCCGCCCACGTACTTGGGGAAGGCACGGTGCACGGCACCGGCATCCACCAGGATCTTCAGCTGTCCCATGACCCGTTCGCGGTGCTCGTGGTGGCTCAGCCCGGCCGGGGTATGCAGGGCATCCTCGCCTGCCAGCGCGCGGGCCTGCAGGCGGATATCCGCCCACTTGCCCAGCAGGGCGCGGCTGAGGGAATCGGTGTCCACGACGGCTGCGTCATTGTCGCTGATAGCGGCACTTGCCGGGAGTTGGCGTTCCGTGGTTGAAAGCGTTTGCGTCATTGCGTGTCCTTCGTGGTGGTTGGGGGCGTATCAGAAGAAAGTCGGGGGAGGGGCGAACGCCCCTGGTCATGGCCGATGCCGTCAAACAGCCACGCCGTGAGCTGATCGGTCATCTGCTCTTCCGTGGGCTTGTCGGGGCTGGGCGGTGAAGCGATCCAGCGTTCACCGGCGGCACGGATCATGCCCAGTGCCGCCGAGGGCCAGTACTGGGCGGTGGCGGTGGCCTGCGGAGGAACCTCCCGGCCGGCCAGGTACTGCCGCATTGCGGAATCCATCATGGAAGTGATGGTTTCGAAGAAATGTGACAGCGGTGTTTCCGCCTGCTGCTCCGGTCCGCCCTCGGCAAGACGGCCGGTGACAAACAGGTAGACATTGGGAGAGGTCTCGGCCATCTGGAGGTAAGCGGAGACCATGGCGCGCAGGCCCGAGCGCGGCGAGTCAGCGGTGCGGCCGGCGGCGAGGATCTTGTCCTGCATACGGGCTACCGCCATCTCGCCCATGGCTTGCTGCAGACCGGCCTTATCACCGAAATAGCGGTAGAAGACGGACTTGGATGTCCCTGAGGCTGCCGCAATTTCCTCCATGGACGCCGAGTAGCCCAGGGTATGCACGGCGCCGCGCGCCGTTTTGATCAGGGTACGTCGTCGCTCGGCCCGGTGGGCTTCCCAGCGGAGCGAGCGGCCGTCCCCGGCCGGGGGAGAAGAGGACGGATCCTCCATTGCGTTGTTCACGATACCCAGCGTATCAGGTACGCTGGGTAACAGTAACTACCGTCACACCCGAACCGTTCCACCCACCCCCCTGGATTCCAAGGAGAGCGACGACATGGCTGCACAGCCCGAACCCGCCCGCGCCACGCCCGCAAACGGCACCACCGCACCCCGCAAGGCCGTAGTGATCGGCGGCAACCGCATTCCCTTCGCCCGCTCCGGCGGCAAGTACACCTACAGCTCCAACCAGGACATGCTTACTGCTGCCCTCGACGGGCTGATTGCCCGTTTCGGCCTGCAGGGCGAACGGATCGGCGAAGTGGCCGGCGGCGCCGTCCTGAAGCACTCCCGCGATTTCAACCTCACCCGTGAAGCGGTCCTGGGTTCGGCACTGTCGCCGGAAACCCCCGCCTACGACGTGCAGCAGGCCTGCGCCACCGGCTTGGAGACCGTGGTCAGCCTGGCCAACAAGATCAAGCTGGGACAGCTGGAATCCGCCATTGCCGGCGGCGTGGACTCCGCTTCGGATGCCCCCATCGCAGTCAGCGAAGGTCTGCGCCGGGCCCTGCTGGACCTCTCACGTGCACGCACCACCAAGCAGAAGCTCGCCGCCGTCGCGAAGATCCGGCCCAAGGACCTGTCCCCGAACGCCCCGACCACGGGCGAACCGCGCACCGGACTGTCCATGGGCGAGCACCAGGCACTGACCACGGCGCAGTGGAAGATTACCCGGGAGGCCCAGGACGAACTGGCGTTCAACAGCCACCGGAACATGGCCGCAGCCTATGACCGCGGTTTCTTTGATGACCTGGTGACCCCGTACCGCGGCCTGGCCAAGGACGCCAACCTGCGTCCGGACACCACCATGGAAAAGCTCGCCAAGCTCAAGCCCGTCTTCGGCAAATCCCTGGGCGACGCCGCAACCATGACCGCCGGCAACTCCACCCCGCTGACCGACGGCGCCTCCGTGGTACTGCTTGGCTCCGAAGACTACGCACGCGAACACGACCTGCCGATGCTGGCCAACGTTGTGGACGCCGAAGCCGGTGCCGTGGACTTTGTGCACGGCAAGGACGGGCTGCTGATGGCTCCGGCCTTCGCAGTGCCCCGCCTGCTGGCCCGCAACAACCTCACCTTCGATGACTTCGACTTCTTCGAGATCCATGAGGCCTTCGCCGGCACCGTCCTTTCCACCCTGGCTGCCTGGGAGGACGAGGAGTTCTGCCGCACCCGCCTGGGACTGGATGCACCGCTGGGAAGCATCGACCGCAGCAAACTCAACGTCAACGGCTCCTCACTGGCAGCCGGCCACCCGTTCGCTGCCACCGGCGGCCGCATCGTCGCCTCGCTGGCGAAGATGCTGCATGAGAAGGGTTCGGGCCGCGGCCTGATTTCCATCTGTGCCGCCGGCGGACAGGGCCTCGTCGCGATCCTGGAGGCGCGCTAACCATGACTGATACCTACCTCAAGCTGGTCAACACCGGCATCACCCGGGTCCTCTCCAAAAAGCTCGGCCTGCCGCGTCCCGCCATCCTGCGGCGCTTCGATCCGTCGAAGCCGCTGGTCCCCGGCCCCGTGCTGGTACTGGGCAAGGGCGAGAGCGCCGATGACCTGGCCCAGCTGCTGCTGTCCTGGGACCAGGACGTCCGCCGCCACGCGATGCCAAAGGAGAAGCTCGGCGCCATCGTGATTGTGCTCGACGACGCCGCGGCCCCTGCCGATCTGGGCGAGCCGGTGCTGGCTGCCGGTGCTGCCCTGCGCGACCTAGCTCCGGGCGGCCGCGTAGTGACTGTTTCCCGTCCCGCTGCCGAGGCGCAGGACCCTGCCGCAGCAGCAGCGCGGCAGGGCATTGACGGGACCCTGCGCTCCATCGCCCACGAGCTGCGCGGCGGTGCCACTGCCAACGGCATCGTGCTGGCCAACGGGACACAGGCTACTGCTCCCTCGGTGGCCGCCGCCCTGCGTTTCCTGCTGTCGGGCAAGAGTGCCTACGTCAGCGGCCAGTTCGTCACGGTCGGTTCCGATGCGGGAACGTTGCCGGCGGACTGGAATGCGCCGCTGGCAGGCAAGGTGGCGGTGGTGACCGGTGCTGCCCGCGGCATTGGCGCAGCCATTGCCAAGGTCCTGCACCGCGACGGCGCGCAGGTCATTGTGGTGGACGTTCCGGCAGCCGGTGAACAGCTGGCGAAGGTGGCCAACGAAATCGGCGGCACTGCCCTGCAGGTGGACATCACCCGCGAAGACGCCGCTGACCGGATCCTCGCCCACGCCGCCGAGCGCTACGGGCACCTGGACATCGTGATCCACAATGCCGGGATCACCCGCGACAAGCTCCTTGCCAACATGGACGAATCCCGCTGGGGCTCGGTCATCGCAGTGAATATTGCCTCCCAGCTGCGCATGAATGAAACCTTCCTGGCCTCCGACGGTTTCAGCCCGGAGGGCCGGATTGTGTCGCTGGCCTCCACCAGCGGAATCGCCGGCAACCGGGGCCAGACCAACTACGCCGCTTCAAAGGGCGGCGTGATCGGCATGGTCCGGGCCACGGCACCGCTGCTGGCTCCGCGCGGCGGTTCCATCAATGCCGTTGCCCCGGGATTCATTGAGACGGACATGACCGCAGCCATCCCCGCACTGACCCGTCAGGTGGCCCGCCGGCTGTCCAGCCTGCAGCAGGGCGGCCTGCCGGTGGATGTGGCAGAGACGATCGCCTTCCTTGCCTCTGATGCGGCTGCCGGGGTCAACGGCCAGGTGGTCCGGGTGTGCGGCCAGAACATGGTGGGCGCATGAGCACTACCCAGCTCACCGAAATCCCGGCACTGGGCAAGCTGTATGCCGGCGCCGTGGGCAGCGCGGCGAAGTCGCGCCTGTCCCCGGCCAAGGGGACCGGGCTGCTCCCGGCTGACCGGCATGAAGTCCGCGGCGCCGTTGTGGATCTGGCCAAGCTGACCGATTTCCAGCGCCTGGTCCTGCACAGCGCCACGGATTACCTGCCCACCGGATACGTGCACACGTTTGCCTTCCCGGTCGCCATGAGCCTGATGGCCCGGGAGGACTTTCCGCTTCCGCTGCTGGGCATGGTGCACCTGCGCAACGTTGTCCAGCATTTCCGTCCCATCCACTACACCGAACCGCTGACGGTCACCGCCTGGGCGGAAAACCTGGACGGCCACCGTGCCGGCACCCAGGTGGAGCTGGTTGTCGAGGTTACCTCCGATGCCGGTGAGGTCCTGTGGCGCGGCCGCTCGACCTACCTGGCCAAGGGCGTCTTCCTGCCGAAGATCGACAGGCCGGCAGCGGCCGGTCCCCGCCCCGAGTTCATTCCGCCGCTGCCGACGGCGTCGTGGCGCCTCGGGGCGGATGCAGGCCGTAACTATGCCCGGGTCTCGGGGGACTTTAATCCCATCCACCTCAGCCGCCTGTCGGCGAAGGCACTGGGCATGAAGCGGTCCCTGGCCCACGGCATGTACCTGGCCTCCCGGGTGGTGGCCGATGCGGTGCAGACCCACGAGGGGCCCTTCGAATGGAGCATTGACTTCGAGTCGCCGGTGTTCCTGCCCGCCACGGTTGCCGTGGCCATCACCGACGAGGAGCAGGACGCCGGATGGTCCGGTTCCAGCTTCACCGGCTGGAACCCGCGCTCCCAGCGCCGGCACTTCTCCGGGATTGTTGCTCCGCTGGTTTCCGGAGATGCACCTGCCGGCGGGTTCGCCGCCGGCACACGCGCCTGATTCCGGCGCAGTTCCCCGGGTGGGCCTGCCCGGTACCCGAGCCAGTCTCCGGTACCGGGCAGGCCCGTTTAACGTGCCGCGGGACGGCGGGACGGCGGTCCCGTGCAGGCGGGGCGCTGCTAAGGTTTTGCTCATGATTGATGCTGCCGCCCTGCTGCTGCGGGCCAAGGAACTGGATGCGGCTGATCCGCTGGCGGGCTACCGGGACCGTTTCCTGCCCGCAGAGGGAGTCCGTGCCTATCTGGACGGTAATTCGCTGGGCCGTCCGCTGCGTGCCACTTCCGAACACCTGCAGGAATTTGTTGCCCGGCAGTGGGGCGGACGGCTGATCCGCGGCTGGGACGAGGAATGGCTGGAGCTGCCCGCCCGCATCGGTGACGAGTTGGGGGAGGTAGCCCTGGGCGCGGCACCCGGCCAGTGCATCGTGGCAGATTCAACCACCGTACTGCTCTACAAACTTGCCCGGGCCGCCGTCGCCGCCCGACCGGACCGCACCGAGATCCTGCTGGACGCGGACAATTTTCCCACCGACCGGTACGTGCTGGAGGGTGTGGCCCGGGAATGCGGCCTGACCCTTCGCTGGGTCAGCGCAGACTATGCCGGCGGCGTGAGCGCCGGGGCGGTTGCCGATGCCGTGGGACCGCAGACCGCGCTGGCTGTCTTCAGCCATGTGGCGTACCGGTCCGGCTACCTGGCCGACGCTGCCGCTATTACCGAAACCGTGCAGCGGGCCGGCGGGCTGGTGCTGTGGGATCTCTGCCACTCCGCGGGGGCGGTTCCGGCAGAGCTTGATACCTGGAACGCGGACTACGCCGTAGGCTGCAGCTACAAATACCTCAACGGCGGTCCCGGTGCGCCGGCCTGGGCCTATGTTGCTGCCCGCCACCAGCCGGATTTCTCCCAGCCGATCCAGGGCTGGCTGGGTTCCCAGGATCCGTTCGGCATGGCCCAGGGCTATGTTCCGGCGGACGGCATCCGCCGTCTGGTGTCCGGCACACCCCCGATCCTGGGCATGCTCGCCATGCAGGACATGATTGCCCTGATCCGCGAAGCCGGCATGGAGGCTGTCCGGGCCAAGTCCGAGGCCCTTACCGCGTATGCCGTAACTGCTGTGGACGCGCTGCTGGCGCCGCACGGCGTCGTGCTTGCCTCACCGCGCGATCCGGAGCGCCGTGGCAGCCATATCACCATTGACGGCCCGGGTTTCAAAGCGGTGACTGCCAGGCTCTGGGAACAGGGGATCATTCCCGACTACCGCAACCCGGACGGTATCCGGTTGGGGCTCTCGCCGCTGTCCACGTCCTTTGAAGAGACGTATACCGGCGTTGAGGCGGTGCTCTCGGAACTCTAGGCCTGCCCGGCCTTAACCGCGAGCACCGGGCAGCCGGCCTCCAGCAGGACCCGCTGGGCGGTGCTGCCCATCAGCAGTTTCCCAACCGGGGTGCGGGGCCGCAGCCCCAGCACGATCAGCCGCGCGTCATGTCTTTCCGCTGCCTTGAGGATCTCCTCCGCGGAATCGTAGTCGCCTACCGGATGCAGCAGCTGATGGGGCAGCCGTGAGCCCTGCAGCACCGTCTCCAGTGCCTGGAGGTAGTCCCGTGGGGCGGCACTCCGGGCGCCGTGGCTGCTCTCCACATTCACCACCACAAGCCCGGTACCCAGTTCCCTGGCAGCACGGATGCCGGCGCTCAGGGCCGATTCGCCCTCCGGTGTGGGGACGTATCCGACGACGACGCTCATGGTCTCCTTCTTCCTGATGTGTACGGGCCGTGCCTTCGCACCTAATTCAACTCCGTGGGGTCGGTAAACCGGGTCCTGCGTGCCTTGACGGCACGGTTCCAGAACCAGGTCAGCACCCAGAGCACCAGGCCCAGGAGCAGCAGGATCCCGGCGATGCGGTATTCGATGGGATCCTGGGCCCACGGGCCGAGCAGGAAGGCACAGGTCAGGGCGCCGATGAAGGGCATGATGCCGGGGGAGCGGAAGTGCGGCCGGTCCGTTGGCGTCCGGCGAAGCACGATGCACGCAATGTTCACCACCGTGAAGACGGCCAGCAGCAGCAGCGCGGTGGTTCCGCCGAGGGCCGTGACCGTTCCCCGGCCCATGAAGTTGGTGACCACCACAATGAGGCCCACGGCAATCGCCGTCGTAAAAACAATGGCCGCCCACGGCGTCCGCCGTCCGTGCAGTACCAGCGAGAGCCCGCGCGGCAGCACATCCTGCCGCGCCATGCCGTAGAGCAGCCGGCTGGCCATCAGCATGTTGATCAGGGCGGTATTGGCTACGGCAAAGATGGACAGGAACGGATAGATACTGTCCACCGGCAGGTTCGGGGCTCCTGCCCGCACCACTTCCAGCAGCGGTGTTGCGCTTTCGGAGAGCTGGCCCACGGGGACCACGGCCACCGCCGCGATGGACACCAGCAGGTAGACCGTCACGGTGATGCTCAGGCCAGTCAGCATCACTTTCGGGAAGATCCGCACCGGGTCGTGGGTTTCCTCCGCCATGTTCACGCTGTCTTCGAAGCCAACCATGGAGAAGAAAGCCAGGGCGGTGGCGCCCGTGAGCGCAAGGAACACGCTCTTGCCCGCCTCGGTCTCGAACACCACCACGCGGGAGAAGTCCGCATTCCCCTGGCCCATGGCCCAGAAACCAATAATGATCACAATCAGCAGCCCGGTCAGTTCAATGGCTGTCAGGACGATATTGAAGCGCACACTCTCCGCGGCTCCGCGCAGGTTAATCGCGGCCAGCAGCAGCATAAAGGCGACCGCTATCCAGGTGACTCCGGTCTGCCCCCATTCCAGCCGGAATCCGACAATGAAGTTTTCGGCCAGGAACTTGGCCGCAGTGGACGCGGAGGTAATACCCGAACAGAGCACAGCGAACGTGACCAGGAAGGTCAGGAAATGTACCCCGAAGGCCTTGTGGGTGTAGAGCGCCGCTCCGGCCGCCTGCGGATACTTGGTGACCAGCTCCAGATACGACAGTGCCGTGATGGTGGCCACTGCGAAGGCCAGCAGAATCGGCGCCCACGCCGCTCCGCCGATCTCACCGGCGACCTGCCCGGTGAGGGCGTACACACCGGTTCCCAGAATGTCACCGACGATGAACAGCAGCAGCAGTTTGGTCCCCATGACCCGCTTGAGCTCGGTCTGACCGGTTTCCGCTTTGATGTCAGCCATGGCTGTCCTCCCGGACGTTCACCGATACCGCATTGGTCGGTATTCTGCGCGGTGCGCGAGGCTAAGGCAATGGCGCCGGGCCACCCGGCTGCCCGGCTGACCCGGGAATCACCCGGACGGCCCCGATCCTGCGCCGGCGTACGCCCAGGACCTCCAGCCGGCACCCCGGTGCAGCGACACTGTCCCCGGGGCGGGCCATGCGGCCAAGCTGTTCAAGGATGTATCCCGCCACCGTCTCGTACTGCCCCTCCGGCAGGCCGATTCCGGTCAGGCGTTCAAACTCCTGAAGGATCAGCGCCCCGTCCACCACCAGCTGGCCCTTTTCCTTCCGGAACCGGTCTTCCGGGTCGCGCCCGGTGTCATATTCGTCGTAAATCTCGCCCACGAGTTCCTCGACCAGATCCTCCAGCGTGACAATGCCGTCCGTTCCGCCGTATTCATCCACCACAACCGCAATATGGCTCTGCTCGGCCCGCATCCGCGACAGCGAGGGCACTACGGTGGCCGTCCCGGGCAGGAACAGCAGCGGGCGGACAATATCCGCGATGGTCCGAGTTTCGCCCCGGCTTCCGCCCGTGGCGTTCGCCCCGCCGTCCCCGTCTCCCCGCAGGAGGTCACGGACGTGGATGAAGCCGATGACGTCATCCGGGGAGTCCCGGATGACGGGGTACCTGGAATACGGCAGCGAATGGACTGCCACCCTTGCCTGGGGCAGTGTCAGGTCCGCCTGCAGGAAACGTACCTCGGGCCGCGGGCGCATCACTTCCTGGAGCAGGCGCTGGCCTGCGCCAAAAACGTCCGAGAGGATCCGCCTGCTATCCTCCGCCAGGACCGGACTGGCCGCGACCATGTCCCACAGTTCCTGCGAGCTAATGGGCGGGGTTTTGACCCGGGGGTCACCGCCCAGCAGGCGGACTACCGCGTCCGTGGATACGGACAGCGCCTTGATCACAGGGCGCATCACCACGGCAAAGACGTTCAGCGGCGGGGCGAGGATCCTGGTCACCCGCTCCGCGTTCTGCATTGCCAGGCGTTTGGGGACCAGTTCTCCCAGCACCAGGGACAAATAGGCGACGGCGAGGGTGAGCAGGATGAAGGCGGCAGCATCTGCGGCTGCCGGTCCCAGCCCCGCGCCGCGCAGCAGCGGTGCCACGGCCGGGGCCAGTGCCGAGGCGCCGTATGCGGCCGAGAAAAAGCCTGAAAGCGTGACGCCTATCTGGATGGACGAAAGGAAGAGGTTGGGGTTGCGGGCCAGCGCCGCGATCTTCTTTCCGCCGGTGCCCGTTGCTTCGATCCGGTTGATCTGGCTCTCGCGCAGGGACACCAGTGCCATTTCGGCACCGGCGAAGACTCCGCCAAGGAGGATGAAGAAGACAACCAGCAGGAGGTTAAAGCCAGTACCGCCGTCCATGACTCCGAGCGTACCGGCGCCCGGGCGTACAGGACACGTTCCACCGGAATCCCGGGGACGCGGGCGGCCAGTCCGGCGCGTATGCAGTGCCGTCAGCCGCCGCGGGAAGTAAGAAGGGCCGTCACGCGGGGGAGGCCCCGGCACCGCCGGCCCTTCGCCGGCTGATCCTCCGGCGCCGCGACCGGATGGCGGCGTCCTCCGCCGAGAGCAGCGGTTCAAGCTCCGTCCGGTCGCCGGTGACCGGCCGCCACCAGGACAGGGACGGATTCGAGTCCAGCAGGATGGTCCGCACCAGCAGGGTGAGCGGGATGGCCAGGACGGCACCCACCGGTCCGAGCACCACGGCCCAGAACAGGACCGAGATGAAGGTTACCGACTCGCTGAGATTCACCGCGTTGCCCACATACCGGGGCTGCACAATTGACTGGATGACGGCGTTGACGCCGCCGAAAATGATCACCACGGCAACCACCGTCGGCCAGCCCCCGGTGAGGTAGCCGAAAAACAGCGGCGGAATAATGGCGATGAAGTACCCGATGTTCGGTATAAAGCTGCAGATGAAGGACAGCAGCCCCCACAGCAGTGCCCCGGGAATCTGCAGGATGAGCAGGACCAGCCAGTTGAAAAGCCCCTGGAGCAGCCCCAGGACAGTGGTGGCAACCATGTAGCGGCGCACGCTGCAGGCATAGTCCTTCAGCGCCGTCACCAGGACGGGACGGTGGCCGCCCAGGTGCTCCAGCAGGGCGGGCATCCGGGAACCGTCCACGGCCATCAGGATGAGCAGCGTAAGGATAATGACCAAGGCCCCGACCAGCCCGGTGACGTTGCCCAGCAGACCCCCGATGAATCCGAGCAGCCGTTCGGGGGTCAGGCTCTCACCGGCTGCCTGCACCTGCTCCGGCCCGAAGCCCGCAGCGGTCAGTGCGTCCGCCAGCGACGCCCCGGCCTCTTCCAGCTGCCCGGCGTACTGCGGCAGCAGAGCCGAAAACCGGCCCAAGGCCGCCACCAGCACCGCGGCGAAACCGGCGAGCAGGGCAAAAACGGTGACTATCCCCGTTCCGGTTGCCAGACCACGGGGAACGCCGTGGCCATGCAGCCACTGACTCAGCGGATGGACGCAGAGGGTAAGTACCAGAGCAAGAAAGGCCGGGGTGAAAACATCCCTGACGGCGGCAAGGCCGAAGGCTGCTACGGTCCCTCCCGCCAGAGTGAGCAGGATAACGGCGCTCCGCGGAAGCGCGGACGCCCTGCCGGTACCTTCTGTCTCCGAAGCCACGGGGGCCTCCTTTTGCCTTGACGTAATCAAGGCAACCCGGATTCGGGGCACCGGCGCAACAGATAACAAAAAAGTCCCCCGGGAATCCAAAGATTCCCGGGGGACTTCGCTGTGCGCGGAGGGGGACTTGAACCCCCACCCTCGTTAGAGGACTAGCACCTCAAGCTAGCGCGTCTGCCATTCCGCCACCCGCGCAGAGAGTGGTTTATCTGCCTTGTCTGCAGCGTTTCCGCTGTTTGAAAGCTTCAAAAGCAACGGAAAAAACTCTAACACGCTTTTGGCCGTAACAACGAATCGGCCCAAGCCGGAGGGCGGTTGTGCACTTTCCAAGGTCCAAATGTGACCGTCCGCACCTCCATTCTGGCTAAGCTTGCTGGACAGCTACGAAGGAGAACCCGCATGCCCGATGATGTCCGTCCAGAGTCCGCGTCCGGACACCTCCGCGCCGAAGACGAGGTTGTTGGGATCTGCCGGAACCTGATCCGCTTCGACACCTCCAACTTCGGCGACAATTCCGGCCCGGGGGAACGGGCAGCGGCCGAATACACCGCAGGGCTGATTGAGGAGGTTGGACTCACGGCTGATCTGTTTGAATCAGCCCCCGGCCGCGCTTCGGTGGTCACCCGGATGGAGGGCAGCGACCCGTCCCTGCCGGCACTGGTGGTGCACGGGCATTTGGACGTGGTTCCTGCCCAGAAGCAGGACTGGACTGTTGACCCATTCAGCGGCGAGGAACGTGACGGCCTGATCTGGGGGCGCGGCGCCGTCGATATGAAGGACATGGACGCGATGATCCTGTCCGTTATGCGCTCCATGGCAGCCACCGGCACCAGGCCCCGCCGCGACATTGTCTTTGCCTTCTTCGCTGACGAAGAGGCGGGCGGGGACTACGGTGCCCGCTGGGCGGTGGAGCACCGCCCGGAACTGTTCGACGGCGCTACGGAGGCCATCTCGGAGGTGGGCGGGTTCTCGGCCACCATTGGCGGACGCCGCACCTATCTGCTGCAGACCGCCGAAAAAGGCATTTCCTGGCTCCGGCTGGTTGCCCACGGGCGCGCCGGTCACGGCTCCCAGATCAACACGGACAATGCCGTCACGCGGCTGGCCCGCGCCGTCGCCACCATCGGCAGCCACCCGTGGCCCATTGAACTGACCGACACCACGCGGGCCTTCCTGGACGGCGTGACGGAGCTGACCGGCGTCGAGTTCGATCCGGACAACCCGGACAGGATCCTGGCTGAACTGGGAACCGTGGCCCGGTTTGTGGGCGCTACCCTGCAGAACACCTCAAACCCCACCGTGCTGAAGGCCGGTTACAAGCACAATGTCATCCCGGGGACCGCCGAGGCCCTGATCGATGCCCGGACCCTCCCGGGCCAGGAAGAGGCAGTGCTTGCCACCATCCGGGAACTCGCCGGCGAGGGAATAGACGTCAGCTATGAACACCGGGATGTTTCACTGGAGGTCCCGTTCAGCGGCAACCTGGTGGATTCGATGGTCTCCGCCCTGCATGCAGAGGATCCGGGCGCACCGGTACTGCCGTACACCCTCTCCGGGGGCACGGACAACAAGTCGCTTAGCCGGCTGGGCATCACCGGCTACGGCTTCGCACCGCTGCGCCTGCCGGAGGACCTGGACTTCACCGGCATGTTCCACGGCGTAGATGAACGCGTACCGGTGGACTCACTCAAATTCGGCACGCGGGTACTCTCCCGCCTGCTGCAGGACTACTAGGCCCCCGGGCCAGACCGCCTTCTGCGAAAGGAGCGCCGCCGTGCCGGCCACCGAAATCCTCAGCCCCGAACTGCTGGAGCGGCTGCGCTCCCGCGCGGCCGGCTATGACGAAACCAATTCCTTCTTCACGGAGGACCTGGAGGACCTCCGCGCAGCAGGTTACCTTGCCCTGTTCACGCCGCTCACCGAGGGCGGGTCAGGTATGGGGGTGCCCGACGTCGTGGCCTGCCAGCGGCTGCTGGCAGGCGCGGCACCCGCCACCGCCCTGGCGGTGAACATGCACCTGGTGTGGTGCGGGGTTGCCCACCTGCTGGCCCTGCGCGGAGATGATTCCCTGGCGTTCATTCTCCGGGAGGCTGCCGCGGGGGAGCTGTTCGCCTTCGGGGTCTCCGAACCCGGCAACCCGGCGGTGCTCTTTGACTCGCACACCTCCGCGCGTCCGCTGGGGGACGGCGGCTATGCCTTCACCGGAACCAAGATCTTCACGAGCCTGTCCCCGGCATGGACGCGGCTGGGGATTTTCGGCAAGGACGCCACGGACCCCGGCGAGCCGCGGCTGGTCTTCGGATTCGCTGATCGGGGCACGGCAGGCATCAGCACGGCTGATGACTGGAACACCATGGGCATGCGTGCCAGCCAGTCCTGCACCACACGACTGGAGGGAGCCGAGGTTCCGGCGGGCCGGATGGTCCGGTCCACGCCCGTAGGCCCACACGGGGACGCTTTTGTATTCGGGATCTTCAGCATGTTCGAGACCCTGCTCTCTGCCGTGTACACCGGGATAGGCGACCGAGCCGTACAGCTGGCAGCCGAGGCAGCGGCGGGGCGCGTCTCGCCCGACGGGGTTCCGGCGTCGGCCCATCCGGAGACCCGGTGGAAGATCGCCGATGCGGCACTGCGCATGGACGGGGTGCACCTGCAGCTCGCAGCCGTCGCCCGGGACCTGGAAGAGGGCGTCGATCACGGGACCTACTGGTTCCCGCTGCTCTCGGGCCTGAAATACCGGTCCACGGAGACCGCCCGCAGCGTCGTGGAAACCGCGGTGCGCGTGGCAGGGGGAAAGGCCTACTCCCGCGGGCAGGAACTGGAGCGGCTGTACCGCGATGTCCTCGCGGGCATGTTCCATCCCTCCAGCGAGGACTCGGTGCATGCCAGTGTGGCCAATGCTGTCCTGGGGCCGGTGGACAGCGGGTAATCCGGGCTCAGGCGGTGCGCTGTACCCGCAGGATCCGGCGGCGCAGCCAGAAACGGCGGCCACCGCCGCTGTAAATCCGGCTTCGGTGCAGCTCCCACTTCCCGTATTCGGCGTGCTCAACCAGCCGTCGGCGCGCTTCGTGAAGCGGCTCAGTGGGATCTACCGACACCACCAGGTACTCATAGTCCCGGGCGTTTTCCGGCCGGCGGGAGACATCCGGTGCAAGAATTTGTTCGCGCATTTCCCTCCAATTTTGCCTACTTTACAGCTAACGTCTAGTGCATGAGCATAGATCCGCGCATCGCGCTCCAGTCCCTGATTACCGCCCTGGAGGAGCACCTTGCCGCCGCCGCAACCCGCCGCGGCGAGAAGGACCCGGTGGTGGAGAGCGCGTATCTGGCAATTGCGGATGCCTTCGAAGTCTACGAGGAAGTCCTCTACGACGCCTACGGGGAAGTCACCCCGCTGGAGATCTATGAGGACGATGACGAGGACTATGAAACCGGTGACGAGCTGGATCCGGCCGAAGACGACAGCATCGACGTCATCGGCCCGGACCTTACCGGCGATGCCCCGTCAACCCGGCCCGAAAGCCGACGCACTCCGGACACCGGAGACAACGGCAGCAACCGCCCGGCGGGCTGGTAATCCCGGAAGAACCCGCTGCCGGCACCGGGGACCCCGTCCGCGGGGCACGGAGTTCGTGTCATAGAGTTCTAGTGTGAATTGGTTTGAAGCGATCTTCCTTGGCCTGATCCAGGGCCTGACAGAATTCCTCCCCATCTCCTCCAGCGCCCACCTGCGCATTGTCGGTGAGTTGCTGCCCGGTGCACAGGATCCGGGTGCCGCCTTTACCGCCATCACCCAGCTGGGCACTGAAACGGCGGTGGCCGTGTACTTCTGGAAGGACATTGTCAGGATTATCAAATCCTGGTGGGGCTCCCTGGTGGGCCGGGTGCCGCGCAGCGATCCGGATGCCCGGATGGGCTGGCTGATCATTATCGGCACACTGCCCATTGTGGTCCTGGGGCTCCTCTTCCAGGACCAGATCGAAAACACCTTCCGCAGCCTGTGGATCGTGGCCACCATGCTGATTGTCTTCGGCATCATCCTGGCGGTGGCGGACACTGTTGGACGGCAGCAGCGCACCCTGGACAAGCTGACCTACAAGCACGGCATCCTGTACGGATTCGCCCAGGCCCTGGCACTGATCCCCGGCGTCTCGCGTTCCGGCGGCACCATTACTGCCGGCCTGCTGATGGGGTACACCCGTGAAGCGGCTGCCCGCTACGCCTTCCTGCTGGCCATACCCGCCGTCTTCGGCAGCGGACTCTTCCAGCTGGTGAAGTCAATCGACGAGCCCATGCCGTACACGGCGCTGCAGACCGGCGCCGCCACCGTGGTTGCCTTCGTTGTGGGCTTTGTCATCATCGGCTGGTTCCTGCGCTACGTCTCAACCCGCAGTTACCGCCTGTTCGTCTGGTACCGCATCCTGCTGGGCGTGTGCATCTACCTGCTGCTGGGCTTCGGCGTCATTACGGCCTAGCCGTGAGCAGTAGAGTTTGTTAGGTGATTGCCTGGAAATCCCCCTCCCTGCCCTCCCTGCCCGGAACCTCGGATGACATCCGTCTGTATGACACGGCTGCACAAAAACATGTGACCGTGCAGCCGGACGGTGCCGCCAGCATGTACGTCTGCGGAATCACCCCCTATGACGCCACCCATATGGGCCATGCCTCCACGTACGTTGCCTTCGACCTGCTCAACCGCCAGTGGCGGGACGCCGGGCACACCGTCACCTACGTGCAGAACGTCACCGACGTGGATGATCCGCTGCTGGAGCGCGCCAACGCCACGGGAGTGGACTGGCGGGAGCTCGCCGCGGAACAGACACAGCTCTTCCGTGACGACATGGAAGCCCTCAACGTCCTGGCACCGGACCACTACATCGGTGCGGTGGAGTCCGTTGAATGGATCGTCCCGGCAGTTGAAGCCCTCATGGACCGCGGACTGGCGTACCGGGTGCCCGGCAGCGCCGGGGAACCCGACGGCGATCTGTACTTCGACGTCGACGCCGCGTCAGCGCTGGCCCCGTCAGACCCGGATGCCTGGTGGCTTGGGCAGGTCTCCCACATGAGCCGGGAGGAGATGCTGCCGGTGTTCGCCGAACGCGGCGGCGACCCTGAACGGCCGGGCAAGCGCAACGCCCTGGATCCGCTGCTGTGGCGCCAGGCACGCACCGGCGAGCCGTCCTGGGACGGCGGCCGGCTCGGCCGCGGCCGTCCGGGCTGGCACATTGAGTGCTCCGTCATTGCCCAGCGGTTCCTTCCCCGGCCGTTTACCGTGCAGGCAGGCGGATCCGATCTGGTGTTCCCGCACCATGAGATGAGTGCCGGCCATGCCTACGCCTGTTCCGGTGCGCCGCTGGCCTCCCACTATGCCCACGCCGGCATGGTGGGCCTTGACGGCGAGAAAATGAGCAAGTCGCTGGGCAACCTGGTGCTCGTCTCGCGGCTGCGTGCCGACGGCGTGGAGCCGGCGGCCATCCGGATGGTTCTCCTGGGACACCATTACCGGAGCGACTGGTTCTGGACGGCCGACCAGCTGCGCGCGGCCGAACAGCGTCTCGCCGACTGGCGCAGGGCACTTGAATACACTGCCGAAGACGCCGCCAGGACCCTGCTGCAGCAGATCCGCGCCGCACTGGCAGAGGACCTGGACGCACCTGCCGCGCTGCGGGCCGTGGATGCCTGGGCATCCGCAGCCGTATCCGCGGGCACACCGGGCACCCGGGGCGGCGGGGAACTGGTTTCCGCCGCAGTCAACGCGTTGCTGGGCATCCGCCTCTAGGAACCCGCCCCCGGCTGCGCGCGTCCCGCGGGATGCTGCCGGCCGGGGGAGTGCTGTCAGTCCCGGCGCCGGCGCTTGAGGTAACGCTCGAACTCGCGGGCAATCGACTCGCCGCTGGCCTCGGGCAGCTCTGCGGTGTCCTTGGCTTCCTCCAGCTGGCGCACATACGCTGCCACTTCCGGATCCTCGGTAGCCAGCTCATCCACCCCGCGTTCCCAGGCTTCGGCCTCTTCGGTGAGCAGCTGGGTTTCCAACGGCACCTGCAGGAGTTCTTCGATGCGGTTGAGCAAGGCAAGCTGCGCCTTGGGCGACGGCGCCTGCCCTACATAGTGCGGCACCGCGGCCCACAGCGAAACCGAGGGAATGTCCGCCAGCCCCGCCATATGGGAGACCACGCCGACAATGCCGATGGGGCCTTCATAGGTCGATGGCTCCAGGGTCAGGGCATCCTGCAGGTCCGCTTCCTCGCACGTGGCGGTGACCGGAATGGGCCGGGAGTGCGGAACATCGGCGAGCAGGGCCCCGGCCAGGACAATACAGTCCACATCGAGTTCCTTGGCCAGGGCAATAATCTCGGCGGTGTAGGCGCGCCACTTGTAGGACGGCTCCACCCCGGTGACGAAGATGACGTCCAGGTTGCTGTCCGGGACTTCCGCCCTTGAAATCCGCGTGGTGGGCCACTTGATCCGCTGGGCCCCGGAGGCGGTGCGCCTGATCGCGGGCCGGGTGAACTGAAAGTCGTAGTATTCGTCGGCGTCTATGCTGGCTATTTTTTCGCTGTCCCAGTGCCTGCTCAGGACCTTCAGGGCGTCGGAGGCGGCTTCGCCGGCGTCGTTCCATCCTTCGAAGGCAGCCAGCATCACCGTGACGCGCCCTGAGGGCGAATCGTCACCAAAATAGTCCTGGAGGCCAGCGGCGCCAAAGCCATCAGTATTGCTCACACGACCACACTATGCCCCGGACCACCTCGTGTCAGGACCGCGTAGCGGGGCTTCGCGGAGAGCAAAAGAAACACACTCTGCCGCCGCCCCTTAGACTGAGGACATGCCCGAACACGCCTCAGCCAATTCCGTCCGCAGTTCCGCCGATCCGTCCCTGCAGGCTGTTTTCTGGGACATGGACGGCACCATCGTGGATACCGAACCGTACTGGATCGCCGCCGAGAAGGACCTTGCCCTGAGTTTCGGAGTGGAATGGACCGAGGCGCAGGCGGAGGCCATGGTGGGCCAGGCCCTGGAATTCGGAGCGGGTATGCTCCGTAAGGCAGGCGTGGACCTCCCCGTCCGCACGATTGTCGACCGCCTCATCAACCGCGTGGCCGATCAGGTGCGGCAGGACGTGCCGTGGCGCCCCGGGGCCCGCGAGCTGCTGGCCGGGCTGAAGGAGGCAGGCATTCCGTGCGGCATGGTCACCATGTCCGAACCGGTCCTGGCGAAGGTGATTGTCGAGTCCCTGCCGGCCGGCACCTTCGACCTGGTGGTCACCGGTGACATGGTCGACGCCGGCAAACCGCACCCGGAGGCGTACCTGCAGGCATTCGAGACGCTCGCCCGGACTGTTCCGGATCTTCGCCCCGACCGGGTAGTGGCCATCGAGGATTCGCTCCCCGGAACCGCCTCCGCCCGTGCCGCCGGCCTCGTGACCCTTGGCATCCCCAACTTCGTTCCGCTGCCACCCGGGACGGTGGAGCACGAATGGGATACGCTCGCCGGCCGGGGTGTCCGCGATCTGATCAGCCTGCTCCCCGCCACTGTCCCGGAGCCCGCCAGGTGAGCAGTACCGATCCGGCGGGAACCGGACGCAGGGAAGGCATACCGCTGGGCAGCATCGCCGGTGTGCCGATCATCCTGGCTTATTCGTGGTTCATTATCGCCGCGCTGATCGTCGCCGTGTTCGGCCCCCAGGTCCGCGGCGCGTTCCCGTACCTCGGAATCGGTGCCTACGCCGTCGCGTTCGGTTATGCCCTGCTGCTCCTGCTGTCCGTCCTCGCCCACGAAGTTGCCCACGCCCTCACCGCCAGGGCCTACCGCTGGCCCACCGCCAGGATTGTCCTCACCCTCTGGGGCGGTCACACACAGTTCGGCGACCTCCGCTCGACGCCGGGGCGTTCCCTGGTGGTCGCCCTTGCCGGACCGGCGGCCAATTTCGTCCTGGCAGCCATCGGTTTCGGCGTGCTGCAGCTGGTACCGGCCGGCAGCGTAGGCCAGCTGGTCACTCTGATCTTTGTCTACGCCAACCTGCTGGTGGCCATTTTCAACGTCCTGCCGGGCCTGCCGCTGGACGGCGGCCGGATTGTGGAGAGCGCCGTCTGGAAGGCTACGGGCTCGCAGGAGCGCGGCACCGTGGCAGCCGGCTGGGCAGGCCGCATCATTGTGGTGCTGCTGCTGGCGGCACTGTTTGTTCCTCCCTACCTGCGCGGTGAATCGCCGTCGCTGAGCCTGGTCCTGGTGGCTGCACTGCTCTGCGGTTTCCTCTGGATGGGCGCCGGGGCTGCCATCACCAACGCCCGGATGCGGCTGCGGCTGCCGCAGGTCAGCGCCGAAGCCCTGATGAAACCGGCCGTTTCGCTGCCTGCCGGGTCCACCGCCGCCGTCGCCGCGCACCTGATCCGCGAACACCCGGACGCAGCTGTGGTCATCACTGCGCCAACCGGTCAGCCGGAAGCCGTGGTGGACCGCGGTGCCCTGGCCCAGGTGCCGCCGGAACACTCGGCCACCGTCACGGTAAACGCCGTTTCCCGCCCGCTGGCCCCGGGTGCCTACATACCCGATGCCGCCTCCGGGCAGGAACTGGTGCAGTACCTTTCCAAGCTGACCGGCGGTGAGTACGCCGTGATCAACCGGGAGGGCCGGGTGGTCGGCCTGCTCCACAAGGCCGCAGTCATCGCCGCAATGACCGGCAAACCGGCCCGCCCGGCCCGGTAGCACCGGACCCGCAGCCTCCCGTATCCCACATTGACCCCGCCCCGCCCCTCACCGGTCCGAGGCAGTACAGACCCGCACAAGAACCAAAGGAAACACCATGAACTCCGATAACCAGGAGCAGGACACCGCCGCAGCGCCGCACGGAGCTGAAATCCGCAGGGGGCCGCTGCGCCCCGGCGAGCGGGTCCAGCTCACCGACGAAAAGGGACGCCGGAACACCATCACCCTCACCGAGGGCGGGGCATTCCACACGCACCGCGGCTACCTGCAGCACGACTCCGTCATCGGGCTGCCCGAAGGGTCCGTTGTCACGAACACGGCCGGCCACCAGTACCAGATCCTTCGCCCGCTGCTCTCCGACTTCGTCCTCTCCATGCCCCGCGGTGCGGCCGTGGTCTACCCCAAAGACGCGGCGCAGATCGTCACCATGGCGGATATCTACCCGGGCGCGCGGGTGGTGGAAGCCGGCGTCGGTTCCGGTGCGCTGAGCATTTCACTGCTGCGTGCCGTGGGTGACCAGGGCAGCCTGCACTCCTACGAACGGCGTGAGGAATTCGCACAGATTGCCCGCGGCAACGTGGAGACTTTCTTCGGCGGACCGCACCCGGCCTGGGACATCAGCCTGGGCGACTTCCAGGACGAAGTGGTGAAGACCCAGGCACCCGGCAGCGTGGACCGGGTGGTCCTGGACATGCTCGCCCCCTGGGAATGCACCGACGCCGTTGCCACCGTCCTGGCCCCGGGCGGTGTATGGATTTCCTACGTCGCCACGGTTACCCAGCTCTCCCGCACTGCAGAGGCCATCCGGGCCGACGGCCGCTTCACCGAACCCGATGGCTGGGAATCCATGGTCCGTGGCTGGCACCTGGAGGGGCTTGCCGTACGGCCGGACCACCGCATGGTGGCGCACACCGGTTTCCTTCTGACAGCCCGTCGGCTGGCCGAGGGTGCCACCGGCCTCGTGGCCAAGCGCCGGGCGTCCAAGACCAACTTCAGCGAAGAGGACATGAACGCGTGGACCCCCGCTGCGGTGGGCGAGCGGGAGGTCTCAGCCCACAAGCTGCGCCGGGCGGCACGGGACGCCAGTTCCACCGTCCAGCGGGGTGCGTTGGAAAGCGCTGAAAAGTTCCAGCAGGAGTCCGGCACCCCATAACGGGTAACTGCCGAAACACAAGAGACCTGACCCCGTGTTTCTCACGGCGCCCTGGGTTACTGTCGTTGGACAGACCCAGAGCAACGTGAAGGCGGTCGGCATGATGGCTGAACCCGAGAACACCGGACCGGGAACCGGGGAAACCCGGCCCGTATCCTCAGCGGCTGGAACCAGCACGGAAGCACGGCAGTTGAATGTCCTTCGTGACAAACTACGGAATCTGGACCGGCAGCTTGCTGCCCTGACACACAACAACGCCCGGCTCGTGGCCATGCTGGAGACCGCGAAGTCGGAGATCATCCGGTTGAAGGATGCCCTGGAGAACGAGGGTGCCACACCTTTCAGCTTTGGCACCGTGATCGGAGTCAACCAGCGCGGTGACGCGCAGCCCGGTGTGACCACCGCGGCAGCCGTCCAGGAGAGCCTGGACATCATCCAGTCCGGGCGCAAACTGCGCGTGGCGGTTTCCCCCCTCCTGGACCTGGGACAGATAGTCCCGGGCCAGGAGGTACTGCTCAACGAATCCCTCACCGTGATAGCTGCGCTCGGCTTTGAACGGGCGGGCGAACTGTTCACGGTGAAGGAACTCCTGGGATCGGACCGGGTGCTGGTGATCGGCCGGGCCGACGACGAGCGCGTGGTCCGGCTCAATGGTCCCCTTGGCCGGGAGAAAGTGCGGGTGGGTGACGCGCTGACCGTGGACACCCGCATCGGCTACGCGCTGGAGAAGATTCCGCGCAGTGAAGTGGAGAACCTCGTCCTGGAAGAGGTCCCGGACATCTCCTACGCAGACATCGGCGGCCTGGGTCCGCAGATCGAACAGATCCGCGACGCAGTGGAACTGCCCTTTATGCATCCGGACCTGTACCGCGAACACGGCTTGAAGCCACCCAAGGGCATTTTGCTCTACGGCCCTCCCGGCTGCGGCAAAACCCTGATTGCCAAAGCCGTGGCACATGCCCTGGCTGCCCGGGTGATGGAACAGACCGGCATGCAGGGGGCACGCAGCTACTTCCTGAACATCAAGGGTCCCGAACTGCTGGATAAGTACGTGGGGGAGACCGAGCGCCACATCCGGCTGATCTTCGGCAGGGCACGGGAAAAGGGCTCGGACGGAAGCCCCGTGGTCGTGTTCTTCGACGAAATGGATTCGCTCTTCCGCACCCGTGGAACCGGAGTGTCCTCCGACGTCGAAACCACCATTGTTCCGCAGCTGCTCAGCGAGATCGACGGCGTCGAAAAGCTGGAAAACGTGATCGTCATCGGCGCCTCGAACCGTGAAGACATGATCGATCCGGCCATCCTGCGGCCGGGACGGCTTGACGTGAAGATCAAGATCCAGCGGCCCGACGCGGAAGGGGCCGCAGAGATCTTCACCAAGTACCTGACCCCGGACCTTCCCCTGCACCGGGAAGACCTGGCCGAACACGGCTACGATCCGGTGGCCACGGTCCGCGAAATGATCCGCCGCACCGTGGAAAAGATGTACGCAGAGGACAAGGCCAACGAGTATCTGGAAGTCACCTACGCCAACGGGGACACCGAGATGCTGTACTTCAAGGACTTCAACTCCGGGGCGGTGATCCAGAACGTTGTGGACCGGGCCAAGAAGTACGCCATCAAGGACCTGCTCCAGCTGCATCAGCGCGGTTTGCGCATCGAACACCTGATGCGCGCCGTCGTGGATGAATTCCGCGAGCATGAGGATATGCCCAACACCACCAACCCGGATGACTGGGCACGGATCTCGGGCAAGAAGGGCGAGCGCATTACCTATATCCGCACCATCGTCCAGGGCAAGGCCGGTCAGGAACCGGGCCGCACCATCGAAACCGCCGCCAACCCGGGGCAGTATCTGTGACCGTGCGCCGCGTGATGGGAACCGAGACCGAATACGGGATCCTGGCGCCGTCGCTGCCCTCGGCCAACGCCACTGTGCTCTCCAGCCAGATTGTCAACGCCTACGCGGCGAGCCTGCGTGCCGGAGCGGGCAACCTCTCCGGAACGCGCTGGGACTACACGGACGAGGCACCGCTCAATGATGCCCGCGGATTTGCGGTGCCCCGGGCGGCGGCGGATCCCACCCAGCTCACCGATGATCCGCCGGTGCTCGACGCCGAACAGATCGCATTGGAGGGCGGGGGACCCGCTGCCCTCTACGGGGAGCAGACCTCCGATAATCCGGTGCTGATGAACATGGTGCTGGGTAACGGGGCACGCCTGTACGTGGACCATGCCCATCCGGAGTACTCGTCCCCGGAGGTCACCCGGCCGCGCGACGCAGTGCTGTGGGACAAGGCCGGGGACGCGGTGGTGCTCGCGGCGATGCGCCACATTGCGCGTATGCCGGGTTTTGCTCCCGTGAACCTGTACAAAAACAACACCGACAACAAAGGCGCCTCCTACGGTTCCCACGAGAACTACCTGGTGCCCCGCAGCGTCCCGTTCGGCAGCCTTGTCAGCGGTCTGGTGCCGTTTTTTGTTTCGCGCCAGGTCATTGTCGGCTCGGGCCGGGTGGGTATCGGCACCAACAACCAGCGCCAGGGGTTCCAGCTGAGCCAGCGGGCGGATTTCTTCGAAACCGAAGTCGGCCTGGAGACCACCATCCGGCGGCCGATTATCAACACGCGGGATGAGCCGCACGCGGTGGCGGAAAAATACCGCCGGCTGCACGTGATCATCGGTGATGCGAACCTAAGTGAGGTGTCCGCGCTGCTGAAGACGGGCACCACCTCCCTGGTCCTGTCCATGATCGAGGCCGGCACCGTTCCCGCCATAGAGCTCCGGGATCCGGTGGGCGCGCTGCAGGCGATCAGCCACGATCCCACCCTGCAGCAGCTGGTTGAACTGGCCGACGGCCGGATGGTCACCGGGCTGGACCTGCAGGAGATGTATCTTCAGGCTGCCGCCGCCCACGCCCGCGCGGCAGGGGAGGCGGACGCGGACACCGAGGACATCCTCTCCCGCTGGACGTCGCTGGTGGGCACGCTGAAACGGGATCCCCTGGAAGCCGCAGCCTCGGTGGACTGGGTGGCCAAGCTGAAAATCCTGCAGGCCTACCGGGAACGCGACGGGCTGGCCTGGTCCGATGCGCGCCTGCATCTGGTGGACCTGCAGTACTCGGACATGCGCCCGGAAAAGGGTTTGTACTACCGGCTGGCCGCACGCGGGCAGATGAACCGGGTACTCTCCGATGAGGAGATCGCCCGGGCCGTGACGCATCCGCCCGAGGACACCCGCGCCTATTTCCGCGGCAACTGCCTCCGACGCTTCCCCCGTGAAGTGATCGGGGCGAGCTGGGATTCCATCATCTTTGAACTGCCCTCCCGCCGGCGGCTTCAGCGCATCCCCACCCGGGAGCCGCTGCGCGGAACCAGGGCCCTGACCGAGGAACTTTTCAACGCTTCCGCCGATGCGGAGGATTTTGTCGCCAGACTCCTGACCGGTTCAGCGGCCACCGTGGCACCATAGGACTAGGATTCATCCCCCGGGCAAGAAAGGGCTTCGCATCATGGCAACCCAGGACCGCAAAACCACCGGAACGCATCCCGCCGAACAGGAGGAAACCGAAGCAGTTCCTCATCCCACAGCCGAGACGGAGGCACCCGCGGCCAGCGCGGAAACAGAAGGCGTGGACGACCTGCTGGATGAGATTGACGGTGTCCTCGAGAACAACGCGGAAGAGTTTGTCCGCGGTTTTATCCAAAAGGGCGGTCAGTGACGGATGGGCCCCCGGGACCCTGCTGCCGCTGTCCATCAAGCACCCTCGTCCTCCTTCACCGAACATCTCACCAGGCATAACCCGGAACTGCTGCCCTCATCGCGGACCCTCGGGCCCGTATCCGCGGGATCCGGAGCCGGGCTGGCTCCGCAGGCCACCACCATCGTCTCGCTGTCCTACGCGGGCGGCGTCCTGATGGCGGGGGACCGGCGGGCGACCATGGGCAACATGATTGCCAGCCGGCACATCAAGAAGGTGTTCCCGGCGGACAATTACTCCGTCCTGGGCATTGCCGGTACCGCCGGGCTTGCCCTGGACATGATCCGCCTGTTCCAAGTGGAGCTGGAGCATTACGAAAAGATCGAAGGCACGCCCATGAGCCTGGACGGCAAGTCCAACCGGCTCGCAGCCATGGTGCGCTCCAACCTGCCGCTGGCGCTGCAGGGACTGGCCGTGGTTCCGCTGTTCGCCGGCTACGACACGCAGCGGCGGACCGGGCGGCTCTTCTCCTACGACGTCACCGGCGGCCGTTATGAGGAATATGAGCACCACTCGGTAGGCTCCGGATCCGTGTTTGCCAGGGGCGCCCTGAAGAAACTCTGGCGGCCGAATATGGACGAGGACGAAGCGGTCCGGGTGGCGGTGGAATCCCTCTACGACGCAGCCGACGACGATTCGGCCACCGGCGGGCCCGATGTGGTACGCCGCCTCTGGCCCGTGATCTACGTGGTCAACAGCGCCGGGAACCGGGAAATCCCCGAACGGGAACTGCAGGAACTTTCGACTGAACTGATCCAACGGCGCTCCGCCGCCGGACTGGAGGCGTAACCGTGACCCAGCAGTTCTACGTCTCGCCCGAACAGCTCATGAAAGACCGGGCGGATTTCGCCCGGAAAGGCATCGCCAGGGGACGCTCAGTGGTGGTGCTTACCTGCCGCGAGGGGATTGCCCTGGTGGCGGAGAACCCCTCGCCGTCACTGCATAAACTCAGCGAAATCTACGACCGCATCGGTTTCGCCGCCGTCGGCAAATACAACGAATTCGAAAGCCTGCGGCAGGCAGGCATCCGGTTCGCTGACGTGCGCGGCTACTCCTATTCCCGGGACGACGTCTCAGCACGCGGCCTTGCCAGTGTCTACGCACAGAGCCTGGGCTCGGTCTTTACCACCGAGGGCAAGCCGTTCGAGGTGGAACTGGCTGTAGTGGAGGTCGGTGCCGATCCCTACTCCGACCACCTGTACCGGCTCAATTTCGACGGGTCAATCGCCGATGAAAGCAACTACACGGTAATGGGCGGACAGGCCGAAATTGTCAACGAAGCACTGGCACGCACCTGGAACCAGGACGCGGACTTCCCGTCCGCCATCCGGACGGCAGTGCGTGCACTGGCTGCCACCCGCACGCCCGAGGGCGCCGGATCCGGGCAGCCGGCTGAACCCCTGGGCGCCGGCCTGCTCGAAGTGGCCGTCCTCGACAGGGACCCGCTCTCCACACGGGGGACCGTCAGGGCCTTCCGCAGGATAAACACCGTTGAGCTGGACCGTTTGCTGTCCAGCGCGGAAGGAGACTGATGGACCGCAGGATCTTCGGCGTCGAAACGGAATTCGGCATTGCCTACTCAGGGCCGGACTCACGGCCCCTGTCCCCGGAGGAAGTAGCCCGCTACCTCTTCCGCAAGGTGGTCAGCTGGGGACGTTCCTCCAACGTGTTCCTCACCAATGGTTCCCGCCTCTACCTCGACGTCGGATCCCACCCCGAGTACGCCACCGCGGAATGCGACGACCTGGCGCAGCTGGTGGCCCATGACCGGGCCGGTGAGCTGATCCTGGACGATCTGGTGGACGAGGCCGAAGACCGGCTGAAGGCCGAAGGCTTCAACGGCAGCGTCTACCTGTTCAAGAACAACACCGACTCTGCCGGGAATTCCTACGGCAGCCACGAAAACTACCTGATCCCGCGCAGGCTGGAGTTCTCCCGGCTCGCCGATGTGCTGATCCCGTTCCTGGTCACCCGCCAGCTGCTGGTCGGCGCCGGCAAGGTGCTCAAGACCCAGTCCGGTTCCCTCTATGCCTTCTCCCAGCGCGCCGACCACATCTGGGAAGGGGTCTCCTCGGCCACCACCCGGTCCCGGCCCATCATCAACACCCGTGACGAGCCGCATGCGGACGCCGAGCACTACCGGCGCCTGCACGTGATCGCCGGGGACTCGAACATGTCCGAAACCACCCTGCTCCTCAAGGCCGGATCCGTGGACCTGATGCTGCGGATGATCGAGGCCGGGGTGCTGATGCGTGACCTGCGGCTGGAAAACCCCATCCGCAGCATCCGGGAAACCTCCCATGACCTCTCGGGCCGGCAGCCGCTGAGACTGGCCAACGGCTCCACCATCACGCCGCTGGAACTGCAGCGCATCTACCTGCAGCGGGTCAAGGACTTCGTGGCCGTGAACGGCGGGCACAACCGGCATACCGGACGCGTGGTGGACCTCTGGGAACGGACCCTGGACGCAATCGAATCCGGGAACCATTCAGGTATCGATACCGAGATTGACTGGGCCATCAAGAAGAAGCTGGTCGACCGGGTCAGTGAACGGCACGGCCTGGAGATGTCCTCCGCGCGCCTGTCCCAGGTGGACCTGACCTATCACGACATCTCCAGGCGCCGGGGTTTGTTCTACCTGCTGCAGGCACGCGGGGAAACCGCGCGGGTGGTGGAGGACAGTGACATCAAGGAGGCGGTGGACCAGCCGCCGCAGACCACCAGGGCCAAGCTGCGCGGTGACTTTGTCCGCCGTGCCAAGGCCGCCAACCGGGACTTCACGGTGGACTGGGTGCACCTGAAGCTTAATGACCGGGCCCAGCAGACCGTCCTGTGCAAGGATCCGTTTGCCTCCGTGGACGAGCGGGTGGAAGCGCTTCTGTCCACCCTCTAAGGCCGTGCCTTTAGGACCGGCTCCTGCGCCGCGCCTAGGATTCACTCAGGAGAACCCGTTAGGGTGGGCCTGTTGCGGTGTTGCGCGGCGCCCGGCTCCCGGCCGGGAAGCCCCGTGCGCCCCGGGGCCCTTGTGCCCGCCCGCATCACACCCATGTCCACCACTGAAAGAAGTACTGTGCGCAAAGTACTAGCCATCCTCCTTCCTTTCCTGCTGTTCCTCACCGCCTGCTCCGGCGGTGAGGGCGAAGGGAACGACGCCGGCCCGCTGTCCTCTGTGAAGATCGAACGGGGAGAGGACGGTGCCGCCCCCACCGTGGAGTTTGATAAGCCGCTGAGCGCGGAAGACCCCACGCTGACCCGCGTGAACAACGGTGACGGTGCCGAGGTTGCGGCCGAGCAGACGGCGATGATCCGTCTGGCCATTGTGAACCCTGAAGACGGTTCCATCAGCCAGGAGACCTACACCGCGGAACAGGCCGAAGGCATTGCCGTGGACGAAAACCTCAAGACCGGCAACTCCCAGATGTATGACGCACTGCTCGGTGCACCCGTGGGCTCCGATTTCGCGTACTACATCCCGGCTGACGAAGAGACGGGCCGTGAGGAGAACTTCCTCGTCTTCACCGTCACCGACGCCAAGGACACCGTGAAGCCGCTGACCCAGGATGAAGCAGCCGCCCGCAACGCGGACGGCAGCCTGCTGATGGCCCCGGAGGAAGTCGAATCCCTCAGCGCTGACGGCAAGCTGCCCGAGGTCACGTTCGCCGAGGACGGAACGCCGACGGTCACCATCCCCGAAGGCGCCGAGGAGCCGGAGAAGCTGATCGTGAAGGTCCTCGAGGAGGGCGACGGTCCTGTGCTGGAAGCGTCCGGCACGGTTGTGGCCGATTACCTGGGCGTGGGACTGCGCGACGGTGCCACCTTCGACTCCAGCTACGAGCGGGGAGAACCCGCCGAGTTCCCGCTGAGCAACGTCATCTCCGGCTGGACCTACGGCCTGGCCGGCCAGAAGGCCGGTTCCAAGGTGCTCCTGGTCCTGCCGTCCGAGCTCTCCTACGGTGATCCTGCCGCCGGCAGCAGCCCGTCCGGTCCGCTGGTGTTTGTCGTAGACATCCAGGAAGTCAAGTAGCCTTTAACACCTGATTTACCAGACACACCTGACTCAACCGCGAGGAGCACCATGTCATTCGGAAAGCGCGAATACGACCGTCAGAAGCCGGAGATTGATTTCCCGGAACACGACGCACCCACTGATCTCGTCATCGAGGACATCGTTGTTGGCGACGGCCAGGAAGTGAAGGCAGGCGACACGGTTTCCACCCACTACGTGGGCGTTGCCTTCTCCACCGGCGAGGAATTCGACGCGTCCTGGAACCGGGGCACGCCCCTGGACTTCCGTGTCGGAGTCGGCCAGGTCATTCAGGGCTGGGACCAGGGCCTGCTGGGCATGAAGGTCGGCGGCCGCCGCCGGCTGGAAATCCCGTCCTCCATGGCCTATGGCGACCGGGGTGCCGGTTCCGCCGTGGCTCCGGGAGAGTCCCTGATCTTCGTGGTGGACCTGCTCGGCGTCCGCTGATCCGAATCCTCCGCAAAGGGCGGAGCCGCCGTCATCACCGACGGCGGTTCCGCCCTTTGTCGTCTGCCCTGCCCGGAAGGGAGGTAGATTAGCTCCCGTGTCCGCCAAGAGAACCGAACGCCTGCTGAACCTGGTCATTGCCCTGCTCTCCACCCGCAGGGGCTTTACCAAGCACGAGCTGTTCGAAGAGATCGAACTGTATGCAGAGGCTTCCTCGCCGGAAGCACGGGAGAAGCTTTTCGACCGGGACAAGGCCTTCCTGCGCGAGCAGGGCATCCCCGTGGAGTCCTACAGCGAAGACCCCATGTTCGAGGACAACACCATCCAGCGCTACCGCATCCGGCAGGACGCGTACCGCCTGCCCGGCGTCCGCTTCACACCGGAGGAATCAGCGGTCCTGGGCCTGGCAGCGCGCATGTGGGACCAGGCCTCCCTGGGCTCCGCCGCCGCCCGTGCCCTGCGCAAACTCCAGGCCCGCGGCGTGCTGCCCGAAGACGCCGGCCGGATTCCGCTGCAGCCCACCATCCGCACCAATGACCCGCACTTCGACGAAATCTGGCAGGCCACCACGACACGCACCCCGGTCACTTTCGGTTACCGGCCGGCCGGGGCCGGAGAGCACTCACTGCGCCGCGTGCAGCCGTGGGGCATGGGCAGCCGCTTCGGCCACTGGTACCTGGCCGGTTATGACCTTGACCGCAACGCCGAGCGGATCTTCCGGCTCTCACGGATGGACGGACCCGTCCGGCTGCGGCCCGGCACCTACACCGTGCCCGCGGACTTTGACATGGATGCCTCCCTGGCCTCGCTCGACGGCGTGTTTCCCCCACGCCCGGCGGCCGTGGACGTGCGTCCCGGGTCCGGCGCCGCACTGCGCCTTGAGGCCCTGACCGTAACCGAAGGATCCGGGGGACGGGACCGGCTGCACCTGCTGGTCCGTGACCTTGATGCCCTCGCTGCCGACACGGCGGCGCTGGGAGCCGCCGCCGTCGCCGTCGAGCCGGCAGAGTACGTGGACCGCGTCCGGACCGCCCTGACGGCATCCCTTGAAGTCCAGGACAGACCGCTGCCGGCATTCGAGCTGCAGGTACCCGCGGCACCCGGGCACCGGCAGGCCTCCGGCGCCCAGGACCATCTCACCAGGCTGCTGGACCTGGTGCCCTATGTCCTGGCCAACCAGGGCGCGGATATGGCGGAAACCGCCGCCGTGTTCGGGGTGAGCAAGGAACAGCTGGCCAAGGACCTGAACCTGCTCTTTGTCAGCGGACCCCGGCATTACCCCAACGGCCTGATGGATGTCAGTTTCGATGATGACCGGATCTACATTGAGAACGCGGACGACCTGTCCGAGCCGGTACGTTTCGGGATGGACGAGGCAGCGGCACTGATCGTAGGACTGGACACGCTTTCGGCGCTTCCCGGAATCGGCTCCTCAGCGGCGGTCGCCAGTGCACTGGAGAAGCTTGCTGCGGCAGCGGGGGAGTCAGGCGGAGTCGGAACCGCCGTCGCCGCACGGCTGGACGACTCCGCGGCCGCGCCGGTCCTGGCCCAGCTCCAGCAGGCCATTGCCGGCGCCCGCCAGCTTGAACTGCGCTATCTGGTACCCAGCCGTGACGAGCTCACCGACCGCACGGTGGACCCGCGGCGCCTGTTCTCCGTGGACAACACCTGGTATCTGGAAGCCTGGTGCCACCGGGCCGAAGCAATGCGGCATTTCCGGCTGGACCGTATCCACGGCGTCCGGGACAGCGGGCCGGCCCTGACCCATGCCCCCGGAACGGATGCCGCCTTCCCGTCGAGCCTCTTCACGCCAGGGCCGCTGGACAGCCTGGTTGTGCTGGTGCTGGAGCCGTCAGCCCTGTGGGTGGCCGAAGCCTACGACGCCGAACGGCGCGCGGACCTTCCCGACGGCAGGACGGCAGTTGAATTGCGCACAGCCCATACCGACTGGATTCCGGCGTTCATTGCCCGGCTGGGCGGAGCCGCCGCCGTCGCATCACCGCCGGAGCTGCGATCAGCAACGCAGGCCTGGCTAAGGGAGGCCGCAGCGAACTATCCGCCCGCCTAGGAACCGTTGCGTTCCCGCACAGCAGACTCCACTATGCTGGGACTATGCCTTGGTGGTCCTGGATACTCATTTGGCTTGCCCTCGCGGCAGGCGCGGCGGCGTTCTACGCCCTGATCGGCTACCGGCTCTTCCAGCGGTTCCTCGGCATCCTGCGCGAGTTCGAGACCGCTTCAGCGAAACTGTCCTTCAGCGTCCCGGAGACGGTGTCCTCCACCGTCGTGGAGGAGGGCGGCGGCGGGATCTTCATGGAACCGGCAACGGCACGAACGTCCTACGAGGCCGGGAAGGCCGCGCGCCGCGACGCACGCCGGCAGCGGCGCATTGAACGCCGTACAGCCAAGGGACAGCCGCGCGCATGGCGCGATCTCCCGGATCTCTGACATAGAATTATTGCTCAACGAAAGGACCCCGCCATGAGGCTTGAAGGCTGGCAAATCATTGTCATTGTTGTACTGGCTATCCTGCTGTTCGGCGCCCCGAAACTTCCGGGCCTGGCAAGGAGCGTTGGTCAGTCCCTGCGCATCTTCAAGTCCGAGGTACGCCAGATGAAGGACGAAGACCCCAAACCCGCCACCGACCCGGTGGAGGGCCACGTGGTGAACCCTGAGCAGCAGGCACAGTCCCAGACGTTCTTCCCCGGTCAGACTCCGCCGTCCGGTACCCCCGGAAGTTCCCCGGATTCCGCGGGTAACCCGCCCGCCAGCCGCTAGCAGCCGTGGCGCTGCGTAAAGGGCGCAAATCCAACCCTGAGGGTCGGATGGCCCTCAAGGAGCACCTGCGGGAGCTCCGCAACCGCCTGGTCAAGGCCGCCGTCGCCGTGGTCCTGGGCACCGTGGGCGGGTTCTTCCTGTACCTGCCCGTCTTCGAAGCCCTGACCAGGCCCCTCATCGATGCGGGCAACAGCGACGGCCGCTTCACCACGATCAACTTTGAGGGTGTGGCTACCCCCTTTGACCAGATGATCCAGGTCTCGGTCTTTATCGGCCTGCTGGTCTCCAGCCCTGTCTGGCTCTACCAGGCATGGGCCTTTGTCACGCCGGGGCTAAAGACCAAGGAACGCCGGGCGGCCCTGGGGTTCCTCGCTGCCGCCGTCCCGCTGTTCCTGGCCGGTGTCGGCCTGGCCTGGCTCATCCTGCCCAACGCCGTGCGTGTGCTGACCGAGTTCACCCCCGAGGGCGGCTCCAACGTCATCACCGCCTCCGTCTACCTGGCCTTTGTGCTGCGGCTGCTGCTGGCCTTCGGCATCGCCTTCCTGATCCCTGTCTTCCTGGTGGGACTGAACCTTGCTGGCCTGCTCACAGGTAAAACCGTGCTGAAGTACTGGCGGATTACGGTGTTTGTGATCTGCCTGTTTGCGGCCATGGCAGCCCCCGGTGCCGACGCCCTGAGCATGTTCTACCTCGCCGCGCCGCTGCTGCTGCTGTTTGCCGTTGCCGTTGGCATCTGCCTGATCAATGACAAGCGCCGGATCCGCAGGCAGGCATCGAGGGAAGCCGCCGTGGCAGCGGACGTGAACACCGCCACGCCCGTACACGAGCTCTGAACCGGCCCCGTCCACGTTCGCCCACCGATGATATGGCGCAGTGCCGGGCACACAGAGCATAGGCTGGGTTTATGACGTCTCCTTCGGAGCGGTATCTCGCCGCAAAACAACGTTCCGAACATCGCAAAACCTCCCTCGGAATCTTCGAGAAGTCGCTGGGCTTTGAACTCGATGCCTTCCAGTCGGAGGCGTGCCGTTCCCTGGAAGCCGGCCGCGGCGTCCTGGTGGCCGCTCCCACCGGGGCAGGAAAAACGGTGGTGGGGGAGTTTGCCGTCTACCTCGCCCTTGAAAAGGGTTTGAAGGCCTTCTACACCACTCCCATCAAGGCGCTGAGCAACCAGAAATACACGGAGCTGGCGGCCGCGTACGGCAGTGAACGCGTGGGGCTGCTCACCGGGGACACCAGTATCAATCCGGACGCCGACGTAGTGGTGATGACCACCGAAGTGCTGCGGAACATGCTCTATTCCGACTCCGATGCACTGATGGACCTTGGTTATGTGGTCATGGATGAAGTGCATTACCTGGCTGACCGGTTCCGCGGAGCGGTGTGGGAGGAAGTGATCATCCACCTTCCCTCCGATGTGCTGGTTGCCTCACTGAGCGCCACGGTTTCCAACGCCGAAGAGTTCGGGGCCTGGCTGGACACCGTGCGGGGAGACACCGACGTGGTGGTCTCCGAACACCGGCCGGTTCCGCTGTGGCAGCACGTCATGGTGGGCAGGGACATTTACGACCTGTTCGAATCCGATGTCTCGTTCGACGAAGCCGCAGACGAACAGCCCGGCATCAAGGAGCGCTACCGGGTAAACCCTGAACTGGCCGAACTCGCGCGGGCCGAGTCCCGCGTGAACCAGCGCGGGCACTGGGGCGGCGCCCGGGGATCATCCCGCGGCGGGCGCAGCGACCGGCACCGCGGCAACCGTCCGGGCGGCCATGGAAACGGCGGTCCGCCGATCACCCGGATTCCTCGTGCATCCCGCCCGCAGGTCATTGCCCAGCTGGACCGCAACGGCCTGCTGCCGGCCATCACCTTTATTTTCTCCCGCAACGGCTGCGAGGGCGCCGTGCGACAGTGCGTCGACGCCGGTCTGTGGCTGACCACCGAGGAGGAACGCCGGGAAATAGCCCGGGTGGTGGATGAGGCTACCCAGGACATTCCGGAGGATGACCTGGAAGTGCTGGGCTTCTGGACCTGGCGCGAAGGCCTGGTCCGCGGATTCGCGGCCCACCATGCCGGCATGCTGCCCACCTTCAAGGAGGTGGTGGAACGTCTCTTCGCAGCCGGGCTGGTCCGTGCCGTTTTTGCCACCGAAACCCTGGCCCTGGGCATCAACATGCCGGCACGATCAGTGGTGCTGGAAAAGCTGGACAAGTTCAACGGCGAAGCCCACGTGGACATCACGGCAGGGGAGTACACCCAGCTCACCGGACGTGCCGGACGCCGCGGAATCGACGTCGAGGGCCATGCCGTGGTGCTGTGGCAGCCCGGAACCGATCCTGCTGCCGTTGCCGGCCTGGCATCACGGCGGACCTACCCGCTAAACTCCAGCTTCCGGCCCACCTACAACATGAGCATCAACCTCATTGCCCAGTTCGGCCGGGAACGGGCACGCGAAATCCTTGAATCCTCCTTCGCCCAGTTCCAGGCCGACCGTTCAGTGGTGGGCCTGGCCAAACAGGTCCGTTCCCGTGAGGAATCACTGGCCGGGTACGAAAAGGCGATGACCTGCCATCTCGGGGACTTCACCGAGTACTCGGCGCTTCGCCGGGAACTATCGGACCTGGAATCCGCAGCTTCCAAGTCCCGTGCCCGGAACAGGCGCAGCTCCGCCGCCGCGTCGCTGGAGAACCTGCGTCCCGGCGACATCATCCTCATACCCGGCGGCCGCATCGGCGGCCACGCCGTGGTCCTGGACGTGGATGCCGCCGCACACGAGGTGCGTCCCTCGGTCCTGACGGAGGACAAGCAAATCAGGCGGATCAGCAGCATGGACCTGGACGGTCCTGCCGAGGCCGTCTCGCACATCCGGATCCCCAAATCCTTTAACTCCCGTTCCCCCAAGGACCGGCGCGACCTTGCCTCCTCACTGCGTAACGCGCTGCATGACCACCGGCCGCCGCGTCCTGCCGCTGCACGTGCCAATACGCTGCACACTGCCGGAACCGAACGGCAGGAGAAGGCCATTGCCGAGCTGCGCCGCAAGCTGCGTGCGCATCCCTGCCATGGCTGCAGCGAACGGGAAGACCATGCCCGCTGGGCTGAGCGATGGTGGAAGCTTCGCCGCGAGACCGACAACCTGGTCGGCCAGATCCGTGGCCGGACCAACACGATTGCCAAAACCTTCGACCGGGTCTGCGACGTCCTCACCCGCTACGGCTATGTGGCGCCGGATGCCTCCGGTACTGACGCCGTCACACCGGCAGGCCAGAAGCTGCGGCGGATCTACGGCGAAAAGGACCTCCTGGTTGCCCTGGCACTGGAACAGGGTGCCTTCGATGACCTGGATGCAGCCGAACTCGCCTGCCTTGCCACGGCACTGGTCTACCAGGCCAAGCGTGAGGAACGCGGCCTGCGGCCCAAGATGCCCAGTATCTTGCTGGAGGTCGCCGTGGACACGGTCATCCGGCAGTGGTCCGAGCTGACCGATATGGAAGAGGCATCCCGGTTGCCCGAGACCGGGGAACCGGAACTCGGGCTGGTCTGGCCAATGTACAAGTGGGTCAAGGGCAAGCACCTGCAGGTCGCCTTGAACGGCACCGAGCTGGCCGCCGGCGACTTTGTGCGCTGGGCCAAGCAGGTGATTGACCTGCTCGACCAGCTGGCCAAGGTGCCGGACCTGCCGCCGGGAATGCGCCGCCGCTTCCTTGACGCCATTGCCCTGGTGCGGCGCGGCGTCGTCGCCTACTCCAACGTGGGCTAACCACGTTCCGTACGTTTTACCGATAGTTCTACAGAAAACAGGTGAGTCCTTGAACGGCAGTCCCATCCAGAGCGCCCCCACCCTGACGCTCTACCGCAACGGCTCGGTCTACAGTGCCGCTGACCCTTTCGCCACCGCCATGCTCGTCGATGGCGACACCGTGGCCTGGGTGGGTTCCGAACACGCCGCCACCTCCATCCAGGACAGCAGGATGGAGGTGGTGGACCTGCACGGTGCGCTGGTGGCCCCGGGCTTCGTGGATGCACACGTCCACACCACCGAACTCGGCATGTCCCTGGAAACGCTGGACCTCAGCGGCTGCAGCTCCCTGGCGGACCTGCTCGGGCGGGTCAGCAGCTACGCGAAGGGGACCGCGGGACTGATCCTTGGTTCCGGATGGGATGAATCGTCCTGGCCCGAGCGCCGGGTCCCCACCGCCGCCGAACTGGATGCGGCCTCCGGCAACCGTCCGGTGTACCTCTCCCGCACCGATGTCCACTGCGCGGTGGTTTCCGGCACCCTTGCAGCCGACATGCAGCTCCACGAATATGACGGGTGGGACAACGGCTTTGTGGTGAGGGCCGCGCACGAAGCGGCCCGTACCGTCTCCCGCGCCATTGACCCGGACCAGCGTGCGGTCTTCCAGCAGGCAGCCCTGAGGCATGCCGCTTCCCGCGGCATAGTGGCCGTGACGGAAATGGCGGCCCCGCACATTGCGCCTCCCGAGGACCTGCGCCGGCTCCTCGGACTGGACGGCGCCCTTCCGGAGACTCCGCTGCCGCAGGTACTGCCGTACTGGGGCCAGCTGGTGGAAACGGAGGCGGAGGTAGCCGGGCTGCTGGACTTCTTTGAGGGCAGGCTGCTCGGTCTGGCAGGAGACCTGAACATAGACGGTTCCATCGGCGCGAGGACGGCAGCCCTGCGTGAGCCTTACACCGACGAACCCGGCGGCACCGGAACCCTGTACCTGACCCCGGAACAGGTAGGCCGGCATCTGGAGCTGATGACCCGGGCAGGGCTGCAGGGCGGCTTCCACGTCATTGGCGACGCGGGCATGGATGTTGCCCTGGCCGGGCTGCAGCTGGCAGCCGACGCGGTGGGCGAGGCAGCCATCCGTGCCGCCCACCACCGGCTCGAGCATGCCGAAATGACCGACGATGCGGCTATTGCCGGGCTCCTCCGCTTCGGAGTGGGCGTAAGCCTGCAACCGGGCTTTGACGCTGCCTGGGGCAACCCGGGCGGGCTGTACGAACAGCGGCTGGGGGAGAGGAGCCGGCAGATGAACCGGATGGCTTCGCTGCTCTCCGCCGGGGTCCCCGTGGCCCTGGGCTCGGACACCCCCGTCCTGGCCGTGGATCCCTGGGCCGGGGTCCGGGCAGCCGTCTTCCACTCGAACCCCAAGGAACGGGTTTCCGCACGGGCCGCATTTATCGGACACACCCGGGCAGGCTGGCGGGCGGCAGGTGAGAGCAATTTCATGCTCGGCCAGCTGGCCCCGGGCGCGCCGGCATCCTTTGCCGTCTGGGAGGTGCAGGAGCTTATGGTGCAAACCCCGGATGCCAACGTGTCGGCCTGGAGTACGGACCCGAGGGCCGGTACGCCGCTGCTCCCGGCGCTGGATACCGGTGATGAACCGCGCTGCCTGCAGACCGTTCATAACGGCATAGAGCTGTACCGCGCATCGGACCTCGCCGGGTAGCTGGCAGCCCGGCAAAAATGCCAACCAATCCATGCACCGCGGAATGCCGCTCTGACCTGCGACAATACGGAAAACCCCTAGTCAGCAGCCTTATTGACAGTTGAGGGTCAGCACGTAGGCTATGAGAACCGCAGTCGGGACCGTCCGTTTCGAAGGCGCACAGAGGCCTTGTCCGGCTACACCCGGCCGTCGTTTTTGTGCTGCTCAGATCGGCCGTGACCGTGCTGCAAGGGCCGCGATACAACGCGCCGGGGTTTCGCGTACGCCGCAGGCCGCCGGTCTCCGGGTCCAGTATTAGCGCACTCGGGTGGGTTCAACCGTCAGTAGAAAACAGGCCCGGCATTCAGCCGGTACTGGCCCGAAGACGGCTGAACCCGCCCGGATGTGTGCGCCTCCGCAGCTGCCGGCCGGAAGAACACCAACACGCACTCCCATATACTGGGTACTCTGCCGGGGGAGAGATCCCCGTGCCGGCCGCGAACAGCGGCGGCGTGCGTCCACGAAAGGCTTAGCGAGTGCGTGTCCTGACCATCATCCCTACTTACAACGAGATCGAGTCGCTGCCCAAAACGCTCACGCGTCTGCGGAACGCCGTCCCCGACTCGGATGTATTGATTACGGACGATAACAGCCCGGATGGTACCGGCGCCTACGCAGACGAAATCGCCGCCAAGGACCCCCAGGTGCATGTGCTGCACCGCCGGGGCAAGGAAGGTCTTGGCGCTGCCTACATCGCCGGCTTCCGGTGGGGACTGGAGCGCGGTTACGACATCCTTGTAGAGATGGATGCGGACGGTTCACACCGTCCCGAAGAACTGCCGCGCCTGCTGGAGGCATCCAAGGCCGGCTCGGACCTGGTGATCGGTTCGCGCTGGGTACCCGGTGGCTCCGTAGTGAACTGGCCGCTTCGCCGGAAGCTTCTCTCCCGGGCCGGGAGCACCTATTCCCGCCTGATGCTCGGCATCTCGGTGCGGGACATCACCGCGGGCTACCGCGCCTTCCGACGCAGCACCCTGGAGCAGCTGGACCTCGGAGCCGTTGAGTCCGTTGGCTACGGCTTCCAGGTGGATATGACGTTCCGGGTGGCCCGGATGGGGCTGCGGATTACCGAGGTGCCCATCACGTTTGTCGAGCGTGAATTCGGTGCCTCCAAGATGAGCGGCAACATTGTGTTCGAAGCCATCGCCAACGTCACCCGCTGGGGCCTGTCGGCACGCTGGAAGAAGCTCACCGGCCGCGGCTAGGATTCCGGGCACAAAAAAGCAGGGCGGCTGCCGTTACGGCAGCCGCCCTGCTTGTGTCTTCAGTGGCGCCGGGCCGAGGCCTGTGCGGATGCAGGAAGACTAGGCGCTGGTGCGCTCTCCGCGGCGTTCGCGCAGAAGCGTCAGGCGGTCCTGGAGGATCTGCTCGAGTTCCTCGATGCTGCGGCGTTCCAGCAACATGTCCCAGTGCGTACGCACCGGCTTGTCGTTGCTGGTGTCCGGCTTCTCACCGTCTACCAGAAGCGCTTCCTTGCCGGTCTTGGAAATCCAGACCGGGGGAATGTCCGCTTCGGCAGCGAAAGTTACGAAAACACGCTCGCCGTCCTCACAGCGGTATTCCACCCGCTGGCGGGGAGCCGGCTCTACGCCGGATTCTGTCTCCATGCTCTGCGCGCCCAGGCGCATACCCCGCAGGCTACGATCGCTCATCTTTTCTCCCTCATCAATACGCTGGATCCGCTGGCGGACCCTCTGTCATGCCGGTGCCGTCGCCCTGTCGTCCCCGGTAGGCATCCGGCCGGCCACCCCTGGCCGCCTGTTGTTGCACTTGGAACAACGCCGGCGACGCCGTCGCTGTTCCCGCGTCCTGCCGCGTTTAGCGGCTACTGCCCGGCAAACAGTCAATTATACCGGCTGCAGGCCGGCACCGGATACCACAGGGCGGTCTAGGCCTTCGGATCCGCGGACGGGCCGGTCCCGTTCTGCGCCGGCACATTGCCGTTCGCGGAATGCTGCTTGGGGTCGGGTACAAAGTCGCCCAGCGCACTGCCAACACCCTTCAGTGCCTCACCGAGTTCACTGGGAATGATCCACACCTTGTTCGAGCTGCCTTCGGCGAGCTTGGGCAGGGTCTGCAGGTACTGGTAGGCGAGCAGCTTCTGGTCCGGGTTCCCCTTGTGGATGGCACCGAAAACCTTCGCAATGGCCTGGGCCTCGCCGTCGGCACGCAGGATTGCTGCCTTCGCGTCACCTTCGGCAGCAAGGATGGCCGCCTGCCGGCGTCCTTCGGCGGTCAGGATCTGCGACTGCTTCGAACCCTCGGCCGTCAGGACGGTGGCGCGGCGTTCCCGCTCGGCACGCATCTGCTTTTCCATCGAATCCTGGATGGTCAGCGGGGGAGCGATGGTCTTCAGTTCCACCCGGGACACCCGGATGCCCCAGCGGCCGGTGGCTTCATCCAGCACGCCGCGCAGCTGGCCGTTGATCTGGTCGCGGGACGTCAGCGCCTCTTCCAGGTTCAGGCCGCCCACCACGTTTCGCAGGGTGGTGATGGTCAGCTGCTCCACACCCTGGATGTAGTTGGCAATCTCATAGGTGGCTGCACGGGCATCGGTGACCTGGAAGTAGACCACCGTGTCGATGGAGACAACCAGGCTGTCCTCCGTGATGACCTGCTGCGGCGGGAAGGACACCACCTGTTCGCGCAGGTCCAGCAGCGGCAGCATGCGGTCAACGAAAGGAATCAGGATGGTCAGGCCCGGGGTCAGGGTCCGCTGGTACTTGCCGAGGCGTTCCACTACTCCGGCCCGCGCCTGCGGAACGATCTTGACGGCCTTGACCAGGACCACCAGGACAAAAATCACCAGGACGGCTAGTACTACTATCAGGACGGCTGTTCCCGTTCCCATGTTCCCCCTCGGGTTTGCGCGGGATCCGCGGATCCTGCTCTGTTGTCTCCGGTGCGGCGGCGCCGTCCCGGCTGTAGTCTCAGCGTGCTTCGTTTTGGTTCGGAGCCGGATGCTCCGCAGGGCCGCCACTGTGCGGCGCTTCCACGACGGCGGTGGCGCCGTCTATCCGGGCAACGCTGACCTGCACGCCGGCCGGCAGCACGGTGGAATCGGCGCTGCGTGCAGACCAGGTCTCTCCGCCGAGCTTGACCGTTCCCGCCGTGCCGGACACGGGTTCCAGAGTCAGCGCGGGAGCACCCAGCAGCCGGTCGATGTTCGACAGCTGGTCCTTGGTGCTGTGCCTCAGGTGCTTCAGGGCCAGCGGCCGCACCACGCCGATCATCAGCACCGAGACCAGCGCAAAGACCACCACCTGCAGGAAAAGCGGTGCGGCAAAGAGGGAGGCGATCATGGCCGCCAGCGCACCGACTGACAACATCCCGAAGAACAGGTCCAGGGTGAGTGCTTCAACAGCTGCAAAGCCCAGGAAGAGCACCAGCCAGAGCGCCCAGCCGTAGCTGAGCATCCATTCGAAAACGTCCTGCATCGTGTGATCCCCTCGGTTCCCCGGTCCGCCGCCTGTGGTGCTGATGTTGGGCGCCGGTCTCCGGTATCTTGCGGGCGTATGCGTTCATTCTGCCTGAATTTCCGCCTCAGACCTAGGGCCCGGGGCACCGGATGGATAACGTTTTGTAAAGGTGTGCCTATTCCGCCCGGAACAGCTGCAGGGTGAACGAGGCGGTCACCTGCATCGGATCCGGCAGTGTTGCAACCGCAGCGCGGAGGGCTGCCTCGTCCAGATGCCGGGCCGAAGGGCCCATGAGTGCCACGTTCCGAATATCGGAGGAAGAAAGCTGCATCGGATACGTGCAGGTGCCGGTATACACGGGGGTGAATCCCGGCGCAACGGCCGCAGCGACATCGCCTTCCTTGTTGCCTGCGATGTCCAGCATCCCGGCCGCACCGCGGATTTCCTGCAGATGCTCGGGGCGGGGCGTCACCACAGCCAGGAGCCCGCCCGGCGTAAGCACCCGACGGAATTCGGCGGGGTTCCGCGGGGCGAAGACATTGAGCACCACGTCCACCGACGCGTCCGGCAGCGGCAGCCGCCGCCACACATCCCAGGCCAGGCAGTACGTGCCGGGCAGCGCGCGGGCTGCCCGCCGCAGCGCGTACTTGGAGATATCCAGCGCCACCGCTGTTGCGGACGGCAGGGCCGCGAGCACCTCAGCCAAGTAGTAGCCGGTGCCTGCGCCGGCGTCGAGCACCACTGCCTGTTCCGGCGCCGATTCCGCGGCCAGCCGGGCGAGTTCGGCTGCCAGCGGACGGTAATACCCGGCGGCCAGGAAATCGGTGCGGGCTGCCACCATAGCGGCGGTATCGGCCTGGAATTTCGTGCCGCTGCCGGTGAGCAGGTTGAAATACCCCTGCTTCGCGGCGTCGTACCGGTGTCCGGCAGGGCAGGTCAGTGTTGCGCGGGCGGAATCCGGTTCGAGCCTGCCGCCGCAGACCGGGCAGGCGAGGGGCGGCAGGGGAGGCATATGTCCATCCTAAGGCGGCAGTTGGCCGGGAAGCCGGTGATGATTAGGCTTCGAAGCGTGAATCCATGTGACCTGCCTCTCCTCAATTCCCTTTCCGCCCCCGCCGTGCATCCCGACGCCCTGCACTGCGTCGTGTCGGTGACCCGCCCCGATTTTGCCTCCGACGCCTACACCGGACAGTTGTGGCGGGTTCCCCTGGCAGGGGCCGGCCAGCCCCGCCGGCTCACCCGCGGCTTCCGGGACACCATGCCAAAGTACAGTCCCGACGGCGCCTCCCTCGGCTTCCTGCGTGCCGGGGCGGGGGAGCCGCCCCAGTTGTTTGTGCTGGGTGCCGGCAGCGGCGAACCCGTCCGGGTGACGGATGCGAAGCTGGGCGTAAGCTGGTTCTCCTTCTCGCCGGACGGGCAGCAGGTGGTTTTCTCCGCGCGTGTGCCCGAGGAAGGCCGGTACGGCACCGTCAAGGGCGTTCCCGCCGCTGCAGAGGACCCCCGCCTGATCACCACGCTGAAGTACCGGATGAACGGGACGGGTTACACGGGGGACAAACCCACCCAGGTTTTCCTGCTGGACCTGCCGGACCTTGATGCCGAGCCGTATGTTGAACCCCGGGGACGCGCGGCGGCCGGACCCGAGGCCCGCCCGGATTCCGGCGGCATACCTGCGGCTCTGCAGCTCACCACTGCACCGGCCGATCACCTGCAGCCGGTTTTCTCCGCAGACGGGACCCGCATCCTCTACTCCCGGGAGCAGGATGACACCACGCTCGTGAGCGACGTTTACAGCATCACCACCGACGGTACCGGGCTGCGGAAGCTGACCAACCCGGGCGGCCGGACGCCGTTGTCCGTTTCGGATCCGGTGGAAAGCACCAACGGGGCCTGGCTGTTCTACCTCGGCCAGGAGCTCGCGGAAAGCGGCACGGACTTCGTGGCGCGCAATACTGCCCTGTATGCCGCGCCGACCGCAGATCCGGCCGCCGTCCGGAGGCTCACGGATCCGGAACACACGGACCTTGCCGAAGGCACCGTCCTGGCCCACCGCGGCGCCGAGGCACTGGTCTTCAACCGGCACCGCGGCACGGGTGAGCTCCTGTCCGCGGATCCGCGGGGTGGTGTTCAGACGCTGGTCTCGGGGCCCCGGGTGGTTACCGCCGCCGGGTCCGCGGACGGCACCGTGGTGGTGAGCTACACGGACGCGGGCACTGCAGGGGACCTCGCCGTCGTCGAGGAAGGCGGCTTGCGGAGCGTCACGGATTTCTCCGCCGACCTGCGGGAAAAGTGCCCGGTATCAGCACCCATGGAAGAGACGTATTCCTCCGCGGACGGCTATCCGGTCCACGGCTGGCTGGCACTGCCCGACGGCCCCGGCCCGCATCCGGTGCTGCTCAACATCCACGGGGGCCCCTTTGCCCAGTACGGCTGGGGATACTTCGATGAGACCCGGATCTACACCCGCGCAGGCTATGCGGTGCTAATGTGCAATCCGCGCGGATCCGCCGGATACGGGCAGGAACACGGCAGGGCCATCAAGGGCGCCATGGGAACCCATGACCTCGCCGATGTCCTGGCGTATGTTGACGGCGCCCTGGCCGCCCACCCCGAGCTGGACAGCAGCCGGCTGGGAATCATGGGGGGATCCTACGGCGGATACCTCACCGCGTGGACTATTGCCCACGATCACCGGTTCACGGCTGCCGTGGTGGAACGCGGTTTCCTGGACCCGCTCTCCTTCATCGGGTCCGCCGACATTGGCTGGTTCTTCAGTGCCGGGTACACCGGCACCGACCATGCCGGCGTACTGGCTCAGAGCCCGATGGCGTGTGTGGAGTCCGTCCGGACACCCACCTTTGTGGTGCATTCCGAAGATGACCTGCGCTGCCCGGTGGAGCAGGCCCAGCGCTATTACACTGCCCTGAAACTCCGGGGAGTGCCCACGCAGATGCTGCTTTTCCCGGGGGAGAACCACGAACTCTCACGCAGCGGCACGCCATGGCACCGCCGGCAGCGCTTCGAGCACCTGCTGGACTGGTGGGCGCGATGGCTTCCGACCGCGCAGAACCCCGCTCCGGACGAAGCCCGGAAAACGGAGGCTGCCCCTGTTTAGGGGCTAGAACCCAAGCACGTGCCGGGCCTCGCCGATATCCGGCGAGGCCCAGCGCCGGGCATATTCGGTATTGCTGCACAGGGAGCGGGTCAGCATCCGGTCCACATACACGGTTCCGTAGAGGTGGTCCGTTTCATGCTGGACAATACGGGCCTGCCATCCGCTGAACCGCTCCATGTGCTGCCGGGACTGCGCGTCGGTGTAATCCAGCACCACGGACGCGTGCCGGCGGACCACCCCCTGGTATCCCTCAAAGGACAGGCACCCCTCATAAAACTCGGCGGACTGCTCGCCGTCGGCCTCATAACGGGGATTGATGATGGTGAAAAAGGGCAGGGGAGACCGTTCCCGGACCGCCGCCACTTCAGCGCCCACCTCGAAGGTGTCTTCAAGCACCGCGATCTGCAGCGGGATACCCAGCTGCGGCGCCGCGAGCCCCACGCCGGGGGCAGCATGCATCACCCTGCGCATAAGGCTGATCAGGGCCTGCAGTTCGGCAGCGTCCAGTTCGCCGTCGAAGGGCAGGGCAGTACGCCGGAGGGCAGGGTGCCCGAGCTGGACAATCGGCACAAGATCCTGCTCCAGCATGGGAAGAACCAGGTCGCGCAGCAGGGCAGTGGAATCGGTGGGCACCGCTTTATCCTAGTGCCCTCCACGCTGTTGTTGTGCGTGCGTGAAGCGTACCCTCGGCTGGACCATGACAGAGCAGCAGCCCTATACCGTCCTGGGCCAATACCCCGGCTTCGAACTGCGCCACTACCCGGCGCACGTCCTGGCCCAGGTGACGGTAAATGCCGGGTTTGAAGGCGCCGGCAACACCGGGTTCAGACATCTGTTTGCCTACATCAGCGGGCAGAACTCCTCCCGGTCTGTGCTGGAGCCGGATCCCCCCGGGAAGGTGCGGTTCGCGGAAACTCTGGCCATGACGGCGCCGGTGCTGCTTGAGCCGAGCCCTGTCCCCGGCGCCTACAGCGTGGCTTTTGTCCTTCCAGCCGATCTGACCGCCCCTACCGCACCGGTACCGGCGGATCCGGCGGTCAGCATTGTCCCGGTCCCGGGCCGGACCGGCGCAGCCGCTTCCTTTAGCGGGAGGTGGAGCGAGGCCAATTTCCAGGGCCACCTGGCCGGCCTGCTCGGGGCCGTCTCCGCAGAGGGTTTCACGCCGCTGGGCAGTCCGCGCTTCGCCCGGTTCGATCCGCCGTACCGGCCGTGGTTCCTGCGCCGCAATGAAGTCATCCAGGACGTGGAGGGGCCGGGGGACTGACGGCGGGGCAGGTTCCGGCCATGCTCTCAGTCCGCCGGGGGAACGAACCCGAGCGGCAGGAGATCGCGGGCCTCAACGCTTACCGGGCCCTCCGGTGCCGGCACAACAACGCGGATGCCGGGATAGTAATCGCTGAGCACCTGCCGGTCGCGGCCGCAGGGGCTCTGCACGCCGCGGCCGTGGTTGCCGACGGCCACAATATGGGTCGGCTGCCCCGCTCCGGCTGCCCCGCTCCGGCGGCCCGGGCTGCTGCCAGGGCAACAAGTTCCGCACAGGGACCTCCGGTGAAGTGATAGAGGTTCACGCCCGCATACGCCCCGCCGTCGGCTGTCCGGACCGCTGCACCCATGGTGTGGATGCCGTCCTCGTCCGGGCCGGCATCGGTGGCTGCGTCGATGGTCCGGCGGGCAAGTTCCACCAGGGCGTGGTCTGCCGGGCCAAGCTGCCGGGCTGAGGCGGGAAGCGTGATGCTCATCTGGAAATCCTAGACGCGAAGGGGGTGGCACCCGGCAGGCGGCGGGGCGTTTCGGGCAGCAAAAAACCGGGCCCCGCCTTACGGACGGAACCCGGCTGGTCCAAGCGGGGAGTGCTTAGCCTTCGCAGTCCAGGCAGTAGGCCTCGCCGTTCTTCTTTTCGCGGGCAATCTGCGAACGGTGGCGGACGAGGAAGCAGGACATGCAGGTGAATTCGTCAGCCTGCGGGGGAACAACCTTGATCAGGAGTTCCTCGCCGGACAGGTCCGCACCCGGAAGGTCAAAACCGTCGATCGCGTCCGACTCTTCGACATCAATGACGGCAGTCATCGCTCCGCCGCGCTGCTGAGCTTTCAGTCCCTCCAGGGAGTCTGTCGGCTGGTCTTCTTCCTTGACGCGCGGGGCATCGTAATCGGTAGCCATTTTGTTGTGTTTATCTCCTGATTTGGGGGGGTTTGAGCGTAGATCATATAGGCAATCAAAGTCGCTGCACCAAACCGTACAGCGACGGCGGGCCCGTCATGGCGAAATATAGCGTCAAAGTGACCAACATCCCGTTTGTTGGACCGGACCGGCATGCCGTGCGGGTTCAGGGCTCGGCCGCCGCCGGTGCCAGGGCAGCCGGGGGAGGCAACGGCAGCCACAGGCGTCACTGCGCGGTTATGTCAACCTGCCCGGATACCTCTGCCAGCCTGCGGGGGACGTTATGTCAACTCGTTCATCGGTGCGCTGCGGGCCGCCCGGCGACGGGAATCTGCGTGACCAGGTCAGCCGTTTTCCGGGATTCGGACGCCTGCGCGGCGCACCCGGCGATCTAGGCGGCAACACCGCAGAACTGGGGCACAGCCGGCCGCGCGCCGAAAAAACACTCAAATCGGTGAAAAATCCGGGGGATCAGGCACAGAAGGAGTTATATGTACCAGAGGCAGAATACGGACAGTAAAGCTCCTTCCGCGAACTCCGGATAAACGCCGATAATCCACATTATGTCAACTAGCGTATTGGGAGAGGTCCCCCGAGCCTTCCGGGAGCCCCTGCTGACCGGCGCCGGCGCTACAGGTAGGCTTCCGCTAATTGTCCGGCTTCCCGGGAAGGGCTTTATGAGCAGGTATGGCTGGCTTTCCGTGGTGGCGGCACGCAGCGCCGCTGTGCTGGCTGCCGTGCTGGCCCTGGCTGCCGTGCTGGCCCTGGCTGCTTGCGGCACCGGCGGAGCGGACAGTCCCAACGGACGCCCGGACCGCTGGACGGTGAGCGCTTCCGACCCCGGAACCGGTTCATATGAGCAGTGCCTGGAGGATCCGTTGGTTGAGGAATCATACGTGTCCGCCGATTACCCCGCCTCGCATCTGGGTATCTCCCTCGCGGGCGCCGCCACCGATGAAGACGCACAGCGCGTTGCCGAGTGCCTGCGGCAGGCCCTGCCATCCGCGACGGTTTCGGTCATGGGCCCGCAAACCGGCAGCTGAGTCCGGATAAAGCAGATAACCCCGGCTTATGTCCGCCAACAGCCCACACCGCCGAACTCCCGGATCCGATCAAACGCCGCCTACTCCCCTGCCGTTCCGGCCTGCCGTTCTGGCCGCCCCGGCCCCCGGATTCCGCCTCCGTCAGGCCCGCCTGGCGGTTACGAGCAGATATTCCCAGTCCATGGTCATGCCGCCCGCCTGCGTGCTGTACCTCTTCACCAGAGCCAGCAGCTCCGCATCCAGGGCGCTGCCCCGCTCCGGCGCCGACGCCAGGGACGCGTAAACCGCCATGACCGGTCCGTAGTGTGCCTTCAGGAACACCAGGAAGTCCTTCGGCGTCGAAAACCGGTCAATAAGCAGGGTGCTGCGTTCCGCGCGGAATTCCCGCACCCGGCCTTCCAACAGGGACTCCACATGCTCCCGGTTTCCCCACAGGGGCGGAGACTGCGTTCCGGGCGGCGGTGGCGGTGAGTACGGCTTCATGGCGGCGAACATGCTGCCGATAAAGCCTTCGGGCGTCCAGCTGATGATCCCGATGCCTCCCCCGGGCCGGCAGACGCGAACCAGTTCAGCGGCAGCCAGTCGATGGTGCGGGGCATACATCACCCCCACGCAGGAAACCACGGCATCAAAGGACGCGTCTGCATAGGGCAGATCCTCGGCGTCGGCCACAGACCAGGTCAGCCGGACGGACCGGGCCAGCGCCAGGCGTTTGCCGGCATTCAGTAAATCCGGTGCCAGGTCCGACGCCGTAACGTCCGCTCCCGTTTCGGCAGCCGCGATGGCCGCGTTTCCGGTCCCTGCGGCAATGTCCAGGACCCGGTCGCCGGCACTGACCCCGGCGGCCCGAACCAGGGCCGGTCCCAGAGGCTCAACGGTTTGCGCGGCCACGGCCGCATAGTCCCCCATCGACCAGATGGCCCGCAGACGGTCCTTGATCTCCCTGTCCGCACCGGCGTCGTCCGGAAATGTGGCCATATCCTCACGTCCTTGGAAAATGCTCCCGGGTCCGGTCAGGCCCGGCTCCCGGGTCCGGTTAGGCCCGGCTCCCGGGAAATGCGGGCCGGGAGGGGCTGCTGTGTGCGGCGCAGCCCCGGGCATGGGCACACTCTAGAACTCCGCAGCGTCCCCGGGAAGCCCGGGACAGGCACCGGGACAGGAGCCGGGAAGGAACCGGGGATCCTGCGAGAAGCCGTCAGCAACTCCGAACGCGGCCGCACCGCGGGCAGAGTAGAGTCCAACCAGACCATTTCCACGGGCACCGCACCCCATCGCCAAAGGACCACCTTGACCACAACCCCGCAGCCCTTCCCCTCCGACGCCGATCCCATGACGGATCCCCACTGGTGGCGGCAAGCCGCCGTCTATCAGGTGTATCCGCGCAGTTTCGCGGATACCAACGGCGACGGCCTGGGCGACCTGCAGGGGGTCACCGCCAAGGTTCCCTACCTCTCCGCACTCGGGATCAACGCCGTCTGGCTGAGCCCCTTCTATCCCTCCGCCCTTGCGGACGGCGGATACGACGTCGACGATTACCGGGACGTCGATCCGCGCCTGGGCAGCCTGGCAGATTTCGATACGATGGCCGCCGCCCTGCATAACGCCGGAATCAAACTCATCGCCGACATCGTCCCCAACCATTCCTCCAACCGGCACACCTGGTTCCGTGAAGCGCTGGACTCTCCCCCGGGTTCCGCGGCCCGTGAGCGGTACATCTTCCGGGACGGCACGGGCCCGGACGGCAGTGAACCGCCGTCGGACTGGCAGTCGGTCTTCGGCGGCAGCGCCTGGGAGCAGGTGCCGGACGGACAGTGGTATCTGCACCTGTTCGCCCCGGAACAGCCGGACTTCAACTGGGAGAACCGGGAGGTCCGGGACGAATTCCTGGCGACCCTGCGGTTCTGGTCCGACCGCGGCGTGGACGGCTTCCGGATCGACGTGGCCCATGCCCTGGCCAAGGATCTGAGCGAACCGCTGCCCTCACAAGCCGAACTCATAGCGGAAGGTGAGGGCACCGACGGCGGGCACCCGTTCTGGGACCGGGACGAGGTGCACGAGATCTACGCCGAATGGCGCACCCTTTTCAATGAGTACACGCCTCCGCGCACGGCCGTGGCCGAGGCCTGGGTCCACGCTTCCCGCCGCGGACGCTACGCGAGCCCCGAGGGCCTGGGCCAGGCCTTCAACTTCGACCTGCTGCAGGCCGATTTCGACTCCGCCCGCTTCCGTTCGGTCATCACGGCAAATCTGGAGCAGGCAGCTGCCACCGGCGCTTCCTCCACGTGGGTGCTCTCCAACCACGACGTGGTCAGGCATGCCACGCGGTACGGGCTGCCGCCCGCGCCGGAGGACAGCGGGAAGGGGCAGGACGGCAAGGCCTGGGTGTTCGCCGGAGGACCCGAGGACCAGCTGGACCGCACGGCCGGCCTGCGCCGTGCCCGGGCAGCCACCTTGCTGATGCTGGCGCTGCCCGGTTCGGCCTATCTCTACCAGGGTGAGGAACTGGGTCTTCACGAGGTAGCCGGCATTCCGGATGCCGACCGGCAGGATCCGACGTTCTTCCGCAATGCCGGCGTGGAAAAGGGCAGGGACGGCTGCCGTGTGCCGCTGCCGTGGACCACGGACGGGCCGTCCTTCGGATTCAGTACCGTCCCGGCCCATCTGCCCCAGCCGAAGGAGTACGGGCCGGCGGCCGTGACGGTTCAGGATGCCGACACGGAATCCACCTTGAACTTCTACCGGCGTGCTTTGGAACTCCGGGACAAGCAGCAGTGCGCGGAGGAACTGGCCTGGCTGCCCAGCGCGGATTCGGTGCTGCACTTCGAGCGTCCCGGCGGCTGGCAGAGCATTACCAACTTCGGGCATACTGCTGTCGCTCTGCCCGCCGGGACCGTACTGCACACCAGCGCGCCGCTGCAGGACGGGATGCTGCCGCCCGACACGACCGCCTGGCTGGGCTGAGCGGACCGCTGACTCCCCCCGGCGACCTGGTCGAGGCGGCCGGCGGCCCTGTTGCCGAAGCCCGCGGCTGGTTAGCGTGGAACCTACCGCTTTTCGGAACGAGCCCCGATGGAATCCGTCCCCTCCATCCCCGGCATCAATGCTTCGGTTCCGCCCAGCGGCCCGGGCTGCGTGGAATGCACGCAGCAGCAGGGCTGGTGGTACCACCTGCGACGCTGCGCCGAATGCGGCCACATAGGCTGCTGCGACAACTCCCCCGGCCGGCATGCCACCGCCCATGAACAGGACACCGGGCACCCGATCATCCGCAGCTACGAGCCCGGCGAGGACTGGTTCTGGAACTACACGGACGCCTCGGTCTTTGCCGGCCCCGTGCTGGCTCCGCCGGAGCATCATCCGCTTGACCAGTCAGTCCCCGGCCCGGCAGACCGGGTTCCGCCGGACTGGCCGGAACGCCTGCGCTGACTGCCGGCCTGCGCTGGCCACCAGTTGCGGGTTTTTAGCGGCCCTGCCACCGCTCTGTTAACGGGTTTACACTGTAAACATGACTAGAACATATATCGTCACCGGATCGGCTTCGGGCATCGGAGCAGCCACCGCCAACCTGCTGAAGGAGGCAGGCAACAACGTCATTGGCGTTGACCTGCGCAACGCCGACGTCGAAGCGGACCTGAGCACCCCCGAGGGCCGCTCGACCGCCGTCGCCAGGGCCATTGAGCTGGCCGGCGGCAACGTCGACGCCGTGATCGCCTGCGCCGGCATTTCCGCCCCGGCACCCATCACCGTGGCAGTGAACTTCTTCGGCGTCACCGATTTCCTTACCGCCCTGGCGCCCACGCTGGCCAAGAGCAGCGCCCCGCGCGCCGCCGTCGTCAGCTCCATGGCCAGCCTGCAGCCCAGCTCCCCCGAACTGGTCGAGGCAATGCTGGCCGGCAATGAGGAGGAAGCCCTGCGGATTGGCAAGGAACTGGCAGACCAGGGCCCGCAGACCGGCTACCTGAACTACCCGTCCAGCAAGCGTGCCCTGAGCCGCTGGGTTCGCCGCGAAAGCATCTCCCCGGCCTTCGCCGGAGCCGGCATCCCGTTGAACGCCGTTGCCCCGGGCACCGTATTATCGGCGATGACCCGCGAACTGCTCGCCACCCCCGAAGGCCGGGCCATGGTGGATGAAAACGTTCCAATGCCGCTCAACGGCCACTCCGAGCCCGAGGTCATTGCCCGCCTGCTGATCTGGCTGACCTCCGAGGAGAACACCCACACCACCGGCCAGACCATCTACACCGACGGCGGCGCTGACGCGACGCTGCGTGGTGACGATATCTGGTCCTAGGGTCGCTGCAGGGCGTCGGCTCCGGGTTCCAACCCCGGCACCGATGCCCTGCGCCCTGCGGGATTAGGGAAAACCCCTCAGTTGTCCTCGACTGCATGTTTCTGACAGTATGTTGGTATGTTACCGACAAGCTGTTGGCAACATCTGCATACGATCCAGCAAGGGGTTCCGATGTTTTTAGCGCTTCGCGAGTTGCGTTTCGCACGGGCCAGGTTCGGACTGATGGGTGGCGTTGTCGCCCTTATAGCCGTTCTTATGGTCCTGCTTTCCGGCCTGTCCTCAGGCCTCGTCAATGACGGTGTGTCCGGCCTGAAGTCCATGCCGGCCACCGCCTTCGCCTTTAATGAAGGCACCAAAACCGATAATGCGTTCTCCCGCAGCGTGGTGGACAGGGGCCAGGCCGAAACCTGGGCCGAGCAGCCCGGCGTCGAGGAAGCGGCCCTGATGGGCACCGCCATGATGAACGGCACCACCGGCGACGGCACCCAGGTTGACCTGGCACTGTTCGGCGTCGAAACGGATTCCTTCCTGGCTCCGCAGATTGGCGAAGGCCGCAGCATCAGCGCTCCCGACGAGATCGTGGTCTCCTCCACGGCCGCGGACGCCGGCCTGGCCATCGGCGACGTCGTGACGCTCGAGCGCATCGGCGTCGACCTCACCGTGGTGGGCTACACCGACGGACAGGCAACCTTCGGACACGTTGACCTCGCCTACCTGCCGCTGGACACCTGGCAGTACCTGGCCAGCGGCCAGAGCGCCCCCGGCACCCCGACACAGGACGCCATTGACTCCGTGGACTTCGCCACGGCCAGCACCGTGGCCCTGAAGGCCGCCGACGGCGCGGACATCGACTTCGCAGCCGGCGACGCCGCCGCGGGCACCGTCACCTCCACCCTGGCGGAATCCTTCAACGCTTCCCCCGGCTACTCCGCCGAAACCATGACCCTGGAAATGATCCAGGTCTTCCTTTACGCGATCTGCGCACTGGTGGTCGGCGCATTCTTCACGGTGTGGACCATCCAGCGCCGTCACGAACTGGCCGTGCTGCGCGCCGTCGGCGCCTCCACCGGCTACCTGCTGCGTGACGGACTGCTCCAGGCCGCCATCATCCTCGTCGTCTCCACCGTGATCGGCATCCTCGCCGGACTCGGCATGGGCGCCGGCCTGAGCGGCACGGCCATGCCGTTCGCCCTGGAAGCCGCCCCGATCGCCACTGCAACCGTGCTGACGATCCTTCTGGGCCTGGTGGGCGCCGCCCTTGCCATTGTCCGGATTTCCCGCGTAGATCCCCTGGTGGCACTTGGAGGACAGCGATGAGCACCGAAACACAGGCACACACTCCCGGCACCCGTACCGGCGGGCTGGTCATCGAGGCAGCGAACCTCGCACTGGGCGACGGCGAAAGCACCGTCCAGGCACTCGACAACGTCACGCTGTCGGTTGCACCCGGGGAAATGGTGGCAGTGGTTGGCCCCTCCGGTGCCGGCAAGTCCAGCCTGCTCGCCGTGGCGGGCGCCCTGACCACCCCGGATTCGGGCACCGTACAGGTGAACGGTGTGGACCTGGGCACCCTCAGCAAGTCCGACCGGGCCAGGTTCCGGCTGAAGGAGATTGGTTTTGTCTTCCAGTCAGGCAACCTGATTCCGGCCCTGAATTCCGCTGAACAGCTGCGGCTTATGCTCAAGCTCGCAGGCAGCCGGGACGGGTTGGATCCCATGGAACTGCTCGCAGCGGTAGGCATGGACCACAAGGCCAAGAGCCGCCCCGACCAGCTCTCCGGCGGTGAACGCCAGCGCGTGGGTATTGCCCGCTCGCTCGTGAACCGGCCCACCCTGCTGCTCGTGGACGAGCCCACGGCGGCCCTGGACCGCGCACGCAGCCAGGACGTAGTGGCCCTGCTGGCACGCGAAACCCATGAGCGTGGCGTTGCTACAGTTATGGTGACGCACGATCACGACGTCCTGCACCACTGCGACCGCGTAGTGGAGATGGTCGACGGTCGGCTGGCCGGCTAACCCCGGCGCACAACGCTTGGACAGTACGAACAGGAGGATCAGTGCCCCGAATTAATGCCCCCACGGTGGCCGAACACCGGGCGGCACAGCAGCGGGCGCTGCTGGACGCGGCACGTACCCTCCTGGCCCGCACGGGCGAGGCACCCAGCATGGCCGAAGTTGCCGCGCTGGCGGGCCTCGCCCGTCCGAGCGCCTACCAATACTACAAATCACGGCAGGACCTGCTGCACGCGCTGGTACTGGACGTCTTCCCCCGCTGGACCCGCCGGGTCCGGGAGGCCATGGACGCGGAGCCGGAGCCCGCTGACCGGATCATGGCCTACGTCCTGACCAACATTGCGCTGGTGGCAGAGGGGGAACACGCGGTAGGCAACGCGCTGGCCGCCGTTGCCCCGGGCGAGGAACTGGACAATCAAAGCGCCATGATGCACCGGCAGCTGCTCACGCCCCTGGTGGAGACACTGACCCTGCTCGGCGTTGAGGATCCCGCGGTCACCGCCGAACTCATCAACGCGATTGTGCATTCCTCCACCCGGCTGCTCGAATCAGGCACCGGGCGCGAATCAGTGGAAGCACGGGTACGCGAACTGATCGGACCCTATGTGCGCGAAAACGCGGTAGGACAGAAGGCATGAACATGACCAACACTCCCCGATCCGCGGAGCCTGCGGGCGCCTCGCGGGGCACCGCCGCCTCCCGGGCGCAGCGCCGCAGCTGGCCGGTACTGCTGGGCGCGGACCTGGTGCTCATCACCATCTTCGCCGCCCTGGGCCGGCAGAGCCACGAGCACGGGCTCGCCGTGACCGGAATCCTCCTTACCGCACTGCCCTTCATCCTTGCCTGCCTGGCCGCCTGGGCCGTTATGCGGGCGTGGCGCCGTCCCGGGCAGCTGTGGCCCGCCGGCGTCGTAATCTGGTTTATCACCGTGGCGGCAGGCCTGGGCATCCGGGCGCTGGCCGGCGGTGGCACCGCACCGAGCTTCCAGCTGGTAACCCTGCTGGTGCTGGGCGCCTTCCTTCTCGGCCACCGGCTGGTGTGGCATGTGGTGTCCCGGCGAGGGGCGCAGAACCCCCGGCCGGAACGGATCAACTAGGCTCAAAGGGAAAACAGGCGCCACGGCGCCACCCCAGCAGCGAAAGGCCCGCCATGATCACCGCTTTTGTACTCATCCAGACGGATGCGGCCCGGATTCCGGAATGTGCCGAAGAGATTTCAGAGATCGAGGGCATCAGCGAGGTCTATTCGGTCACCGGCGACTGCGACCTGATCGCCATCGCGAGGGTCCGCCGCCACGAAGACCTGGCGGACGCTATCGCCAACCGGCTCTCCAAGGTCGAGGGCGTCATCGGGACCACCACACAGATTGCGTTCCGGGCATACTCCCAACACGATCTCGACGCCGCCTTCTCCCTCGGCTTCGACAGCTGAGCCGCCGCCGTCAGCCGCGGGGGACCTAGCGGGTTACCTCCACCCAGCGGTCCAGGGCAGCCTGGGCCGCACCGCTGTCAATGGATGCAGAGGCCCGCTCCAGCCCCCGCGCCAGCCGTTCAGGCAGGGTGCCCTCAGCCTCCGGATCCAGTGCCACGAGGGCCGCGGCGGCGTTGAGCACTACAGCATCACGCACCGGGCCCTTGTCACCGGCCAGCACGCTGCGCACAACGGCGGCATTGGCGGCCGCGTCTCCGCCCCGCAGATCCTCCAGCGTGGCCCTGCTGATCCCCAGGTCCAGGGGATCCACTACTGACTCGCTCACGGCCCCGTTACGGACCTCCCAGACGGTGGACACGCCGGTGGTGGTCATCTCGTCCAGGCCGTCATCCCCGCGGAAGACCAGGGCACGCACGCCGCGCCGCGCCAGCACCCCCGCCATCAGCGGCGCCAGACGCGCATCCGCCACACCGATCGCCGAGGCGCTCGGCCGCGAAGGGTTGGTCAGCGGTCCCATGAAGTTAAACGCGGTGGCCACCCCCATCTCGCGGCGCGGCACGGCCGCGAACCGCATGGAGGGGTGGAACACCTGGGCGAAGCAGAACGTGATTCCCGCCTCCACCGCAGCCTGCGCAACGCGGTCCACCGGAAGGTCCAGCCGCACGCCGAGTGCCTCGATCACGTCGGCTGATCCCGAGGACGACGACGCCGCCCGGTTGCCGTGCTTTACCACCTTCGCTCCGGCGCCGGCACAGACCAGGGCAGCCATTGAGGAGATATTCACCGTATTGTGCCGGTCCCCGCCGGTGCCCACGATGTCCAGTGTGTCACCGGGAATATGGATGGGCCGTGCGCTGGCGAGCATGGCCTCAACCAGCCCCGTGAGCTCGTCAACGGTCTCCCCTTTGGCCCGGAGGGCAACCAGGAAGCCCGCAATCTGCGAGTCCGTGGCCTCCCCTGCCATGATCGCGGCCATGGCCCATCGGGTCTGCTCCGTCCCGAGGTTCCTGCCCTCAATCAGGGCAGTAATCAGGCTCGGCCAGGTGTCCGTTGAAGTCGGAATGGTAGTCACACACCTTAGGTTATCTACGATTCGTAGAAATTGCTGGATTGTTTCTGGAACCCCCATTTCCGCGCCAGTACTGGGATCCGGGGGTCCGGTCGCCTTCCTGGACGCGCCGAGCGCCTCCATCTGTTGGAGAACTGGGCGGTTTTACCGCCATAATGTCTATGTGACAACAGCGACCCATGCCCCCAGTACCCCGGCTCACCCTACGCTGAACCGCCCCAATATGGTTTCCGTTGGAACCGTGGTGTGGCTCTCCAGTGAACTGATGTTCTTTGCTGCCCTGTTCGCCATGTACTTCACCCTTCGCTCCACGTCGAGCGATCTGTGGGCCATGGAGACGGAGAAGCTGAATGTTCCGTTCGCTTTCGTTAACACGGTGATCCTTGTTTCCAGTTCCTTCACTTGCCAAGCTGGCGTTTTCGCCGCAGAACGGCTTCAGGCACGCCGCACCGGAGGGCTCCTGAAGCTTTCCCGCTGGGGCATGACTGAGTGGTTCCTGCTGACCTTCGTACTCGGAGCGATCTTCGTCTCCGTACAGGCCTACGAATACGCAATGCTCGTCTCTGAAGGCGTATCCCTCTCGTCGAACTCCTACGGTTCCGCGTTCTACCTCACCACCGGTTTCCACGGCCTGCACGTGGCCGGCGGACTGATCGCGTTCCTCTTCATCATCGGCCGTGCCTACGCCGCCAAGCGCTTCGGACACTTCGAAGCGACCTCGGCGATCGTCACCTCGTACTACTGGCACTTCGTTGATGTGGTCTGGATTGCCCTGTTCGTCATCATCTATTTCCTCAAGTAACACTGCTTGAGGACCGCACCCACGAAATACCCCAAAGTGGCACCTGTTTCCCAAAGACCACATAAGTTAGGAACTACGAAGTGAAGGCACTATCGCAAAGGCGGCGTCATCCCCTCGCAGCAGTCGCGCTGCTGCTGTTGGGACTCCTCGTTACGGGTGGTCTCTATGCCGTAGCCAACGGCACCAACCAGGCCCAGGCCGCGACCACCACGTACACTGCCGAAGACGTCAGCGAGGGGCAGAAGCTCTTCGTCGCCAACTGTGCAACGTGCCACGGCGTTGAAGCCACCGGCACCGAGAACGGGCCTTCGCTGGTAGGCGTCGGCGCCGCATCTGTGGACTTCCAGGTGGGCACCGGCCGTATGCCGATGGCCATGCAGGGCCCGCAGGCCCAGCAGAAGCCTGTCCAGTTCGATGAGGAGCAGACCGCTCAGATGGCTGCCTTCGTTGCGAGCCTCGGCGCCGGCCCTGCAGTTCCGGATTCGGAATACCTTGAGCCGGACACCTCCGACGAGGAAGCTTCCGCCAACGGCGGCGAACTGTTCCGCGTCAACTGCGCCATGTGCCACAACGCCGCCGCAGCCGGCGGTGCGCTGACCCGCGGCAAGTTCGCCCCGTCCCTGGACGGCGTCAGCGAAAAGCACATCTACGAGGCCATGGTCACCGGCCCGCAGAACATGCCTGTCTTCAACGACACCAACATCTCCCCCGAGGACAAGCAGGACATCATCACGTTCCTGAAGGACATCGAGACAAGCGGCTCCCCCGGTGGAGCGCAGCTCGGCTCGCTGGGTCCGGTCTCCGAGGGTCTCTTTATCTGGACCGCTGGTCTGGGAATCATCATCGCTTTCACCATTTGGTTGACCTCCCGGTCTTCCTAACCACCGCCGCGCTCACCCGCACGGGTGACATCACAGTTACACATAGGTCTATAAATGCAGTTTTCAGAGAAGGATGAGGGGGATCATGGGCGACCATAGTCACGGCAGTCCGAACACCTCGGGCACCGTCGCTACGGCTGGCCAGGGAGATGGGGAGAAGTTCCAGGATCCGGGACTTCCTCCGCACCGCCCTCGTCTAGCCGACGTTAATCCCCGCGCCGAAAAGCGGGCCGAACGGCAGGTGGCGCTTCTGTTCGTCATCTCCATCATCGGTACCATCGTGTTTTTCATCGGGTACTTCAGCATCCAACTGGATGATGCCAGCATCGCTACGCTGCGGCTGCAGAACATCCTCCTCGGCCTGGGTACCGCCTTTGCCATGCTCGGCATCGGTGTCGGTATCGTGCACTGGGCCAAGACCCTTATGCCGGACCACGAGATCGTGGAGGAACGCCACGAGATCCGGCCCGAAGAGGACCGCGTCATCGCTGAAAAGATGGTGGGCGACATCATCGAGGAGACCGGCATCAAGCGCCGTCCCCTGATCCGCAACACCCTCCTCGGCGCCATGATCCTGGCTCCCCTTCCCGCCATTGCCGTCTTCCGCGACCTGGGCCCGCTGCCCGGTGACACGCTGCGGCACACCATGTGGGAAAAGGGCCTGCGTCTGGCACGCGATCCCAGCGGCACTCCGATCAAGGCCTCCGATGTCACCATCGGTTCTGCCTTCCACGTGATTCCGGAAGGCCTGCAGGACCTGGAGGAGCACAAGCTCGAGGAGAAGGCCAAGGCAGTTGTCCTGCTGATGCGCCTGGACCCCTCCGAGCTGAACCCGTCCCCCGGCCGGGAAGACTGGGCCGTTGACGGCATCGTGGCCTACTCCAAGATCTGCACCCACGTCGGCTGCCCGGTGGCACTGTACGAACAGCACACGCACCACCTGCTGTGCCCGTGCCACCAGTCAACCTTCGATGTGACCCAGGAATGCAAGGTCATCTTCGGCCCGGCCGGCCACGCGCTGCCGCAGCTGCCGATCGGCGTTGATGATGAGGGTTACCTGATTGCAACTGACGACTTCCAAGAACCCGTTGGACCGAGCTACTGGGAGCGTGGCTAACCATGAGTGTTCCCTCTGCTACGCCGTACCAGGCCAAGACCCGTCTTGGCCGCATCACGAACTTCGTTGACTCCCGGGTTAGCGGTTCGGCCATGGTCAAGGAGTTCGGCCGCAAGGTCTTTCCCGACCACTGGTCCTTTATGTTCGGTGAAGTTGCACTGTACTGCTTCGTCATCCTGCTGCTCACCGGTACGTTCCTGACGTTCTTCTTCGATCCGTCCATGGCGGAAACGCATTACGCAGGCAGCTACGTGCCGCTGCGCGGCGTGGAGATGTCAGTGGCCTATGAATCCTCCCTGAACATCTCCTTCGATGTCCGCGGCGGCCTCTTTATGCGCCAGGTACACCACTGGTCCGCACTGCTCTTCGTAGCGGCGGTCTCCGTGCACATGCTGCGCGTGTTCTTCACCGGCGCCTTCCGCAAGCCCCGCGAACTCAACTGGGTGGTGGGCGGTACGCTGCTCATCCTCTCCCTCGCCGCCGGCTTCACCGGCTACTCCCTCCCCGATGACCTGCTCTCCGGTAACGGCCTGCGCATCATCGACGGCGTGATCAAGTCGGTTCCCGTGGTGGGCACCTACATCAGCTTCTTCCTCTTCGGCGGTGAATTCCCCGGAACCGCGATTATCGGCCGTCTGTACGTGCTGCATATCCTCCTGGTTCCCGCGCTGATCCTGCTGATGATCGCCCTGCACCTGTTTATGGTTGTCATTCACAAGCACACCCAGTTCCGCGGCCCCGGCCGTACGAACAACAACGTGGTCGGCTACCCTGTCGGCCCCGTCTACGCAGCCAAGGCCGGTGGATTCTTCTTCATCGTCTTCGGCGTGATTGCCATCATCGCGGGCCTGTTCACGATCAACCCGATCTGGAACTACGGTCCCTATGACCCGTCGCCTGTGTCTGCCGGTACCCAGCCTGACTGGTACATCGGCTGGGTTGACGGTGCGCTGCGCCTGATGCCAGGGTTCCTGGGTGCGTTCCCCTTCGAATGGGTTATCCCGTTCCCCTGGGGCGATAACACCCTGGTCCTAAACGTCCTGCTCCCGGCCCTGGTGCCGGCAGGCCTGGTCTTCACCCTGCTGTTCGCATGGCCGTGGATCGAAGCCTGGCTCACCAAGGACTACCGGACACACAACCTGCTTGACCGCCCGCGAAACGCACCGTTCCGTACGGCAGTCGGCGTTGCCGGCATCACGTTCTACAGCGTTATGTGGGCTGCAGCCAGCTCCGACCTCATCGCCACGCACTTCCATGTCTCGCTCAACGATGTGACCTACTGGCTCCGTGTCCTGTTCTTCCTCGGCCCGGTACTGGCATTCATCATTACCCGCCGCATTGCCCTGGCACTGCAGCGCAAGGACCGCGAGATTGTGCTCCACGGCGTGGAAAGCGGACGCATTGTCCGGCTGCCGCACGGTGAGTACATCGAGGTGCACGAGCCGCTGGACGAGTACAAGCGCTACCGCCTGGTGGACTTCGAGTCCTACAAGGCACTGCCGGCCCAGCCGGATGCCAACGGCAAGATCTCCCGCAAGGAAAAGCGCCGTGCGAAGATCTCCCGCTTCTTCTTCGAAGACCGTGTCGCCCCGGTGACGCCGTCCGAGCTGGAGAACGCACATCACCACGAGTCGCCTGCCGAGGTTGAGGCCAAGGCCGACGACCAGGCATCGATCGAACAGCACTGATCCAGCCGTAAGGCGTATCAGCACCAAAGGGAAGGGCCCGACCGGATCATCCGGTCGGGCCCTTCCCTTGTCTGTCCCCGGCTACGTACCGGTGCCGCGGCCGGCTAGGCCAGTGTAAAAGGCTGCTTGGCGGGCAGTGGGTGGCGCTTACGCAGCGCCCCTAGGTCGGTCACCGGGGCGGACCCGATGGAGAGCTTGGTAAAGTCCAGCAGCGGATCGCGCAGCACCACTTTGAGCCCGGCCACCGCAAGCTTGACGTCCGGCACCAGGCAATAGATGTTCAGTTTCCGCGGTGCGAACTCAGTGTGGTCCACCTCCCCCAACCCTCGCCACAGGAAGTAGGACGAGATGGCCTGGGTGGCCTTGTGCTCCAGGTAGCGGTCCCGTTCCGTGCCGGAGACGGTCTTGAGAGCGTACTGGGCGATAACCCAGTGCTGCTCGTCCGGTTCCAGCTCGGAGTAGCCGTCTTCCGCCGAGGCCACGGCGAAGGCATGGAGCAGGCCCTCCGCCGCCTCCGGAGCCACCTGCTGGACCTTCGCTGAGCCTTCATGGCCCACCGGGCCCGAGGTCAGCATCAGCTGCCCCTCGTCCTCCTCGTAGAGGGCCTCGCGGAAGTGCAGCACCCCTGCTTCATCGCGCTTATACATCCGGATGGTGATCATGATTTTCTGTCCTCTTCGTGCTGGGGGTGTGGTGCCGGCCGCGGTATGGCCGCTGTGGCCGGCTGGCCGCCAGGGCCGGGAAGGCGGCTGGCTGGCTATGGAAGGAAATTGGCTGGCCGGGGGCCGGCGGCTAGGAACCGGGATGCCGGCGCGGGTGATACGAACGCGGTGTGCGGACGCCCGGGCGCTGGAGCGGCACCCACAGTTTGTACCGGTCCGCCCGGTAGTAGGACACGGAGTAGTCCACCATCGACCGCGAGACATAGGCATGCCGTTGGATCTTCAGCACGGGTGCACCGAGTTCCACGTTGAGGAGCCGCCCAATTGACGCGGATGCTGCGGTTGCCTCGATGGTATCCTCACCCCATTCCATCACCAGGCCGTACCGTTCACTCAGCACGTTGTACAAGGACGTCGGCGGATCCTCCTCGAGGATTCCCGGCACATAGTGTGCCGGGATGAAGTTCTCGTCAACGCTCATGGGTTCACCGTCTGCGAGGAGCTGACGGCGAAAGCGCACCACGGGCTGTCCGGGATCGATCTGCAGCTCCCTGGCCACCAGCGGGGATGCGCCCACCTGCTCGAAGCTGAGGACATGTGCATCGGGCACCATCCCCCGCCTGTGCATTTCTTCGGAGTAGGAGGTCAGCTGGACCTGGAGGTCCATTTTGGGGCGTGCAACGAACGTGCCCAGGCCAACCACCCGTTCCAGGACGCCGTCGGCGACTAGGGCGTCCACGGCCTGCCGGATGGTCATGCGGGCCACGGCGAAGTGTTCGGAGAGTTCCCGTTCGGATGGAATGACATCGCCCGCCCGGGCGTGCGTTTCCACGAAGCGGCGGAGGATACCCTGCAGCTGGACGTGCTTGGCAACTCCCGTGCCGGTATCTATGCCTTCGCTGAGCAGGCGGAGCCGATGGCTGTTCACAGTAGAGTTCCCGTGCCGGGCCTTGTTCCGATTCGTTGCATTCTGTTGCTTCGCCCCTTCCGCCGGGAAAACCAGTGCCGTCTAAGAATACCGGCATCGCCGGGGCACATCCCGCCGGGCGCCGGGACCCGGACATGCCGCAGGTACTCAGCCTCCGCTGCCCTGCAGCGCCTGCAGGAAACGTTTCATGGGGCCTTCCACGTTCCACTGTGCTGCCAGTGCTTCCAACCGCGCCCTGTCCTCCCCTGCCGGCGCCTGCAGGCGTGCACCGGCGTCGTTGAGTGAAGGAACGGCAACGTCCCGCGCCACCCGGACAACTTTCGGTGCGTTGGCGAGGTAGTCACGGGCTGCGCTGAGCCGGGCCCGGACCGGGGCGGATACCGGGCTGTCCGGCTCCGCGGCGGCCGTCAGGAGGGCCTGCAGCGTGCCGTATTCGCCCAACAGCGCGGCGGCCGTCTTCTCCCCGATCCCGGCTACCCCCGGCAGTCCGTCGGACGGGTCTCCGCGCAGGGTGGCGTAGTCGGCATATTGGCCCGGAAGGACGCGGTATTTGGCCACCACCGCTTTTTCGTCCAGGACGGCGAGGTTCTTCATCCCCCGTGCGGTGTAGAGCACGCGGACCTCCCGGGCGTCATCGATCAGCTGAAACAGGTCCCGGTCCCCCGTAACCACGTCTGCCGGCATTTCGGCGGTTGCCGCATATGTTCCAATGACATCATCGGCCTCATATCCGTCCCGGCCCACAACGGCGATCCCTGATGTGGCCAGGACCTCCCGGATCAGGGGTATTTGGGCGGTTAGTCCGGCGGGCACCTCCTCGGCGCCGCTAGGACCGGCGGCCGACAGCCGGTGCTCCTTGTAGGTGGGAATAAGCTCCACCCGCCACGCCGGGCGCCAGTCATTGTCCCAGCAGGCCACCAGATGGGTGGGGCGGAACTCGGCCACAAGCCGGGCGATCATGTCCAGCAGGCCACGGAGGGCGTTCACGGGTGTGCCGTCGTCGCGCCGGATGGTATCCGGGATGCCGTGGAAGGCGCGGAAGTAGAGGGAGGCAGTATCGAGCAGCATAAGGCGCTGGGGCATAGCAGCACCCTACACACTGCACTCCCCCCGCGTGCGGCTGCGCCCTGCAAACGCACGAAAAAGAAGGACCCGCAGTTACCTGCAGGTCCTTCTCTTTACTGGCTAAGCGTTGCCGCTTGTCCTAGTGTGCGTGGTTTCCGCGGCTGTATTCGAAGACCCAGCCGACCAGGGCGATGATGGCCATACCCATACCGATGTACAGGATCCACCAGCCCACTGCCATGCCGAGGAATCCGGTGGCTGCGGCGGCACCGAGCAGCAGCGGCCACCAGCTCCAGGGGCTGAAGAAGCCCTGTTCGCCGGAGCCTTCATGGATTTCGGCATCCAGCCGGTCCTCGGGACGGGGACCAACGCGCTTGCCGGTGAAGCCGATGTAGAAGGCGATCATGCCGGACATGCCTGCGGTCAGGAAGAGCGCGAGGTAACCTACGGGCTCCATCCATTCCACCAGGTAGCCGTAGACCACACCGACCACCAGGAAGAACGGCGTCATGTAAGCGAAGAGCTTAGTCTCTACTTTCATTTGACCTTTTCCTCCCGGTCGCCGGGGCCGAAGACCTTGGCCGCGGCTGATTCGTCAGTTACATGCTGCTGCAGTTCCGGATGGTGCAGGTCCAGGGCCGGACGCTCCGAGCGGATACGGGGCAGCGAGGTGAAGTTGTGGCGCGGCGGCGGGCAGGACGTAGCCCACTCGAGCGATCCGCCGAAGCCCCACGGGTCATCCACTTCCACCTTCTTGCCGTGGCGCCAGGTGATGTACACGTTCCAGAAGAACGGGATCATCGAGGCAGCCAGGACAAAGGAGGCAATGGTGGAGAACTGGTTCATTGCGGTGAAGTTATCCTCCACCAGATAGTCCGCGTAGCGGCGCGGCATGCCCAGCACACCGAGCCAGTGCTGGATCAGGAAGGTGCCGTGGAAGCCGACGAACAGGAGCCAGAAGTGAATCTTGCCCAGGCGTTCGTTGAGCATCTTGCCGGTCCACTTGGGCCACCAGAAGTAGAAGCCGGCGAACATTGCGAAGACCACGGTTCCGAAGATCACGTAGTGGAAGTGCGCCACCACGAAGTAGGTGTCCGAAACGTGGAAGTCCAGCGGCGGTGCCGAGAGGATGATGCCGGTCAGGCCGCCGAAGAGGAAGGTAATCAGGAAGCCGATGCTCCAGAGCATGGGGGTCTCAAACGTAATCGAGCCCCGCCACATGGTGCCGATCCAGTTGAAGAACTTCACGCCGGTGGGCACCGCAATCAGCATGGTCATGAAGGCGAAGAACGGCAGCATAACAGCACCGGTGACGTACATGTGGTGTGCCCACACGGTCACGGAGAGTGCGGCAATGGCGATGGTCGCGTAGACCAGGCCCTTGTAGCCGAAGATCGGCTTGCGGCTGAAGACCGGGAAGATTTCCGAGACGATGCCGAAGAACGGCAGCGCGATGATGTACACCTCGGGGTGGCCGAAGAACCAGAACAGGTGCTGCCACAGGATGGCACCGCCGCGTTCGGGGTCGAAGATCATTGCGCCGAACCGCCGGTCCGCACCAAGGGCGAACAGTGCAGCAGCCAGGGGCGGGAACGCCATGAGCACCAGGATGGCGGTGACCAGGGTGTTCCAGGTGAAGATCGGCATACGCCACATGGTCATGCCCGGGGCACGCATGCAGATGATGGTGGTGATGAAGTTGACCGCACCCAGGATGGTGCCGAAGCCGGAGAGCGCCAGGCCGAAGACCCAGAGGTCACCGCCGACACCCGGCGAGAACGTGGTGTTCGACAGTGGCGCGTAAGCGAACCAGCCGAAGGACGCAGCGCCCTGAGGGGTGATGAAGCCGGCCACCGCGATGGTGCTGCCGAAGAGGAAGAACCAGAACGCCAGGGCATTCAGACGCGGGAAGGCAACGTCCGGCGCACCGATCTGGAGGGGCATGATGACGTTGGCAAACCCGGAGAACAGCGGGGTGGCGAACATCAGCAGCATCACGGTGCCGTGCATCGTGAACAGCTGGTTGTACTGTTCCTTGGTCTGCAGGATCTGCATACCGGGTTCAAACAGCTCCGCGCGGATGACCAGTGCCATCACGCCTGCGAGGCAGAAGAAAATGAATGAGGCAATCAGGTACATGTACCCGATCGTCTTGTGGTCAGTGGAGGTGATCCAGTTGACGACAATGCGTCCCTTGGAGACGGGTACTACGCGTGGTGCAACCTTGGTGCCGGAATCTTCCGAAGTGTATTCGAGAGTAGTCATAGCGTCCTCCTACCTCCTTACTTCGCTTGATTCTGAGTTGTACATACGGTCGTACTCGCCCGTGACCTGTCCGTCGGGCAGACCGGCTACGTATTCGTTGTAATCGTCTTCCGAGACCACGTCGACGTTGAAGAGCATTTCGGAGTGGTACTCGCCGCAGAGCTCGGCGCACTTGCCGTCGAAGGTTCCGATCTTGCCGGTTTCGAGGGTGATGTAGTTCGTGCGGCCGGGGTAGACGTCCATCTTCTGCAGGAAGGCAGGCACCCAGAAGGAGTGCTGCACGTCGCGGGTGTTCAGCTGCAGTTCGATTGTCTTGTCAACGGGCAGTACCAGCGTCGGGAACTTGTCCTGCGTGACTTCCTGGCCGTCGAGGTTTACCTGGACGCCCTGGCTGTACTTGTCTTCGTTGACGTAGTTGAAGTCCCAGGACCATTGCTTGGCGCGGACGTCAATGACGACCTTGTCCGGATCATCGCTGCGCTCGTTGAGCGCCTGGATGTCCTGGTTGGTGAAGTAGAACAACACCAGGACCATAAACAGCGGGATCACCGTGTAGAAGATTTCCAGCGGCAGGTTGTAGCTGAGCTGGCGGGGGTAGCCCGTCTCATTCTTCCGGCGGCGGTAGGCAACCATGCACCACAGCAGAAGCGCCCAGGTAAGGACACCTACTGCCAGTGCGGCGATCCATGAGTTGACCCAAAGGTCCATGATGCGGCCGGTGTGGTTAGTGGTGTCGCGGTCCGTAGGCAGCCAGCCCTTCTGGACATCCGATGTACACCCCGATAAAAACAACGCGCCGGCCGACGTTACGGCTGAGATCTTTAAGATCCTGGCGCGTCGGCTGCTGGTTCGGTCCTGCGAACTCACAGACGGCCCTTCCTCTTGTTGCGTGCAAGTGCTGTCCGGCCGGAGACAAAAAAGTTCCCGGCTGCGGACATTAGTTTTACTACTACGTGTAGAGCTTACCCGTACGGGCGGCGATCCAGTGACAGATCGCCGCCGCGCCGGGCAAAAAAAGCTCTGCTGTTACGGGCCGTCAGCCTTTTGCGTCTTAGTGGAAGGAATCTCCACAGGCGCAGGATCCTCCGGCGTTGGGGTTGTCGATGGTGAACCCCTGCTTCGAAATGGTGTCTTCGAAGTCGATGGAAGCGCCGGAAAGGTACGGAACGCTCATCTTGTCCACAATGACCTCAACCCCGTCGAAGTCCCGGACGGCGTCGCCATCGAGGACGCGCTCGTCAAAGTACAGCTGGTAGATGAGTCCCGAGCAGCCTCCGGGCTGCACCGCCACCCGGAGGCGGAGGTCGGTACGGCCTTCCTGCTCCAGCAGGCTGCGGACCTTCTGGGCGGCCACATCCGAGAGCAGTACTTCATGCGTGGGCAGTTCTGCCTCTGCCGCAGCGGTCTTGTTTTCGCTCGTGGAAACGCTCATAGTTTCTCTCTTTCCTCAGCTGGCCGTCCGTTCGGCAGGCCGTCGCGCCTGCCGCGGACCGCGGCCAGTGTCTCAATGGTACGTCTGGTGGTCCCCATCGATCTAACAGATGCGGGGCAGGAATCAATTCCCGCCCTGCATCCGTACGCAGGCAGTTCTAACCTTGCCGGGCACCCAGGCGGGCAAGCAGGAGCGCTTCGGCCAGGATGGCGTTGCGGAAGTCATTCAGGTCCAGTGACTCATTGGCGCTGTGCGCCCGGGAATCCGGGTCTTCCACACCGGTGATCAGGATCTGGGCTTCGGGGAACAGGTCCACCAGGTCCGCGATGAACGGAATGGAACCGCCCATTCCGGATTCCACCGGTTCCACGCCCCAGGCCCGTTCCAGGGCCCAGAGTGCTGTGCGCGCCGCACTGGCACTGGTATCGGTTGCGAACGCGTTGCCCTGCTCCCCCGGCGTGAACGTCACCTTGGCGCCGAACGGGGCGTTGGCCTGCACATGGGCCTCAATGGCCTCCATGGCTGCCTCGGGGCTCTGGCCCGGAGCGAGCCGCAGGCTGAACTTGGCCCGCGCCTTGGGCTGGATGGTGTTGGAGGACATGGCGACGGTGGGGACGTCGATGCCGATGATGGAAAGGGCGGGCTTGGTCCACAGCCGGGAGGCAATCGACCCCGTGCCGGCCAGCCGGACACCCTCGAGCACCGAGGAATCCGCACGGAAGTCCGCTTCCGGATACTCCACAGCTGCGTCATCACCGGAGACCAGGCCCTCGATGGCGACGTCGCCGGCGTCGTTGTGGAACGTGGCGATCAGCCGGGCGAGCAGTGTCGGCGCATCCAGCACCGGACCGCCGAACATGCCCGAGTGCACTGCGTGGTCCAGGACCTGGACCTCCACCGTGCCGTCCACCAGGCCGCGCAGGCTTGTGGTCAGGGCCGGAACGCCCACTTTCCAGTTGCCTGAATCGGCGACAACAATGACATCGGCGCGGAGCAGGTCCTGATAGGTCTCAAGGAAGGTGCGGAAGGTGGGCGAACCGGCTTCCTCCTCACCCTCGATAAAGAGTGTGACGCCGACCGGCGAGTCCTCCCCCAGCACGTCCGTCAGGGCCCGGAGGGCACCGATGTGGGCCATAATGCCGGCCTTGTCATCGGCAGCACCCCGCCCGTACAGGCGGCCGTTGCGCTCCTGCGCCGTAAAGGGATCGGACTCCCACAGATCGGGGTCTCCGGGCGGCTGCACGTCATGGTGGGCATACAGCAGCACCGTGGGTGCACCGTCGCGGGCGGGGCGGCGGGCGACGACGGCGGGGCCGCCGGGGGTGCCGTTGTTATCCACGCGCAGCACCTGCACATCCTCGATGCCGGCCTCACGGACGAGGTCGGCGACGGCGGCGGCGCTGCGGTTGAGGTGCTCGGGGTCAAAGGAATCCCAGGCTATGCCCGGAATGCTGACCAGGGATTTGAGCTGTTCGACGGTGCGGGGGAAGTCTGCGGCCACGCTGGCGCGCAAGGAGTCTTCATGCACGTCCGGTGACGAGTCGTGCTCGGGGGCAGGGTTGGAAGTCATAGCCAAAACCCTACATCCGGCCCGGGTTCGCATTGAAGTGTGCTGCCTGCCGCCGGGCGGGCAGCAGCACAGGCGTTACCCGCCGCTCCCCCGGACTGCAAACGGAGTTTCCGGCGGATCATTCGCGGTATCCTTGGGGTGTGTTTGGACGAAAGAATGAAGCGCCCACCGCGCAGGAAACTGTGGACCAGGCAGCCGCCGCACAAGCCGGTGCAACGGAACGGGTCGGCAAGGGTGCGCCCACGCCCCGCCGCAAGGACCAGGAGGCTGCCCGCCGGCGCCCGCTGGTACCCGATGACCGGAAGGCAGCCAAGGCTGCCAACCGCGAGGCCCTGCGCGAAGAACGCATGAAGACCCGCCGGGCCCTGGACACCGGTGAGGAGCGCTACCTGCCGCTCCGCGACAAGGGACCCAACCGCCGCTTTGTCCGCGACATAGTGGATGCCCGGTGGAACCTTGGCGAGTTCATCATGATTGCCGCCCTGGTGTTTGTTCTCTTCAGCTTCATCCGGAACATCGATATCCAGCTGATTGTGATGGCGGCCTTCTGGGTCCTCATCCTGCTGGTCATCGCCGACAGTTTTATGCTGCGCCGGCAGATCAGGAAGCGCCTGACCGCGAAGTTCGGGGCCCCCAATTCCGGGGATGTCTGGTACGGGGTCTCCCGGTCCCTCCAGCTGCGCCGCTTCCGCCTGCCGAAGCCGCAGGTCAGCCGCGGACAGTACCCCTCCTGATCCCCACGCACCGCACCAAAAAGGGACCGCCTTCCGGCGGTCCCTTTTTTGATGGGCGGTCCCTTTTTGATGCGCGGACGGGTCTGATGCGCGGGCCCGCCCGGGGTACGGATTCCTCTGCGCGGCGCCCGCCTAGCGGGACCGGGCCAGGCTGCGGTTGATCCGGGCAGCCCAGAACGGTCCCTCATAGAGGAACGCCGTGTATCCCTGCACCAGCGTGGCCCCGGCATCAAGGCGTTCCTTCACGTCCGAGGCCGTCTCCACTCCCCCGACGGACACGATGGCGGGGCCGTCCGCTCCCAGCCGGCTGCGGAGGCGGCGCAGGACGTCGAGGGAACGCTGTTTCAGCGGGGCGCCGCTGAGTCCGCCGACTCCGCAGGCGGTTACGGTTTCCGGATCCGTCACCAGGTTCTCCCGGGTGACGGTGGTGTTCGTGGCAATCACACCGTCCAGCTGCAGGGACAGGGCCAGATCGGCGACGTCGTCAATATCGGCGTCGCTGAGGTCAGGGGCGATCTTCACCAGCAGGGGTACGTGGCGCCCGGCGGACTCATCCGCGGCCTCCCGCACCCGGGTCAGGAGCGGGCGCAGCGACTCGATGTCCTGCAGCAGCCGCAGGCCGGGAGTATTCGGGGAACTGACGTTGACCACCAGGTAGTCGGCCTGCGGAGCGAGTTCCCGGGCACTAAGCAGGTAATCCTCCACGGCATCCGCCAGGTCCACCTTCTTGGTTTTGCCAATGTTCACACCGATCACCGGCCGTCCCGCACCGGATGTCCGGGCCAGGGCGGCCCGGGCCGAGGCGAGCCGGGGCGCCACCTTCGCGGCGCCGTCGTTGTTGAACCCCATTCGGTTGATCACGGCGCGGTCCTGGACCAGGCGGAACAGCCGTGGCTTCGGGTTTCCCGGCTGGGCCTGCGCCGTCACGGTGCCCACCTCGACGTGCCCGAAACCCAGGTTGGTGAGCGCCAGGATGCCGGATCCCTCCTTGTCGAAACCGGCCGCCAACCCGAACGGTGAGGGAAAGTCGATGCCGAAGGCCCTGGTCCGGAGCTTCGGGGACGGGCTCATCAGCCGCCGCATCACCGGCCCGGCGGGGGTACGTGCGGCGGTGCGGATCAGGGTGAAACCGATCCGGTGGGCACGTTCGGGGTCCATCCCGGAGAACACAAGACGGAAAAAGGCAGGATAAATGCGCATGGCTTAAAGATTCCAGAACCCGGACCGGCAACCAAACCCCGCACTTCCCGCTACGCCGGGTCGACTATTCTCGAAACCATGGGTGAGACGCAGGCGGACTGGATTCCGGACATTCTCGGCGACGGATTCCGCAGCCTGACCCTTGACCTGGGAGAGGATGCGGAAGGCCCCGTTGCGGCTACCCTCGTTTCCTATGTTCCTCCGGCCGATCTGGCGGCCGTCCTGCCCGTCCGCACTGTGGGCGGCGTGGACGCCGTCCTCTATATTCACGGCTGGAGCGACTATTTCTTCCAGACCGAGCTGGCCCGCTTCTGGGCGGCGCAGGGCGTGGCGTTCTACGCCGTGGACCTGCGCAAGTACGGCCGGAGCCTGCGCCCCGGGCAGTCGGAGGGTTATGTCGCGGACCTGCAGGAATATGACGCCGATATTGAGGCTGCCCTGGCCGCCATGGACACCGATCTCAGGAACCGTTTCGGTTCGGACACTGCGGTGCGGACCACCCTGATGGCCCACTCCACGGGCGGGCTGGTGGCCTCGCTGTGGGCCCACCGGAACCCGGGGCGGATCAGGGCCCTGATCCTGAACAGTCCGTGGCTGGAGTTCAGCGGCAGTGCCATGCTTCGCTTCGCGACCAACGGGCTGCTGGAACCCGTGGCCCGGCGGCGCCCGCTGGCCCGGCTGAAGATCCCGGAGTTCGGCTTCTACTACCGGAGCATCAGCGCGGAGATGGAGGGTGAGTGGAACGTGGACCCTGCCTGGCGCCCGCCGTTCAGCTTTCCGGTCCGCGCCGGCTGGATCAAGGCTGTGCTGGCCGGGCACGCGCAGGTGGCCCGCGGTTTGGACATCCGGGTGCCGGTCCTGCTCATGGCTTCGGCTGCCTCCACGATCGCGCCTACCTGGAATCCGCTGATGCTCAGCACCGACAGCGTGCTGGACGTGGGCCTGATGGTCCAGCGCGGCCTGCTGCTGGGCCCGGAGGTTACCGTGTTCCGGTATGACGGCGCCCTGCACGACACCCTGCTCTCAGCCCTTCCGGTGCGTACCCGCGTATATGCAGGGCTGGCACGCTGGGCCGGGGCGTTTATGCTCGGGCGCTAGTCAGAGGGCGGTGGCGGCCTGGTCCACCGCACCGCCATAGCGCCTGTCCCGGCGGGCGTAAATCTCCACGGCCTCCCACAGGGTCCGCCGGTCCACGTCCGGCCAGAGGGTGTTCATAAAGACCATTTCGGCGTATGCGGACTGCCACAGCATGAAGTTGGAGAGGCGCTGCTCCCCCGAGGTCCGCAGGAACAGGTCAACGTCCGGCAGGTCCGGCTCGTCCAGGTATTTCTGGATGGTTTTCTCGCTAATGGAGCCCGGACGCAGCCGGCCCTTTTGAACGTCGGCGGCGATCGCAGCCACGGCGTCGGCAATTTCCGCCCGGCCGCCATAGTTCACGCACATGTTCAGGGTGCAGACGGTATTGTCCCGGGTGGCCTCTTCGGCGACCTCCAGCTCCCTGACCACGCTCTGCCAGAGCCGTGGCCGGCGGCCGGACCAGCGGATCCGTACACCCCATTCGTTGAGCTGGTCCCGCTGGCGGCGCAGCACGTCCCGGCTGAAGCCCATGAGGAAGCGGACCTCTTCGGGTGACCGTTTCCAGTTCTCCGTGGAGAACGCGTAGACGGACACGTGCCGGATCCCCATTTCGATGGCCCCGGCCATCACATCCAGCAGCGCAGCTTCACCCGCCCGGTGGCCTTCGGTGCGCGGCAGTCCCCGCTGGTTGGCCCAGCGGCCGTTGCCGTCCATCACAATGGCTACATGGGCGGGCACCAGTTCAGCCGGAACCGCCGGAGGCAGAGCGCCGGACGGGTGGGGTGCGGGGTAGCCGGGGGATCCTGCCGGGACACCGGCCGCGGATTTCGAACGCAAGGTCAGACACGCTCCACATGTTGAAGGGACCGCAGCACCCGTTCCAGGTGCCACTGAAGATAGCCGGCTACCAGCCCGGCGGACTCATGCCGCGGCTGCGGGCCGGAGGCATCGGCCGTGTTCCAGTCACCGCTGAGCAGGGCGGCCAGCAGCGTCATCGTTTCCGGTGACGGCGACGCCGAGCCGGGGGGACGGCAGGCTGCGCAGACGGCCCCGCCCAGCGGCGCCGAAAACGCCGTGTGCGGCCCGGGGGCACCGCAGCGGGCGCACTCGGTGAAGCTCGGCGCCCAGCCGGCAGTGGCCAGGGCCCGCAGCAGGTAGGAATCCAGGATAAGTTCCGGGGCATGCGCGCCCCGGCTGAGCGCGGCAAACGCACCGATGACCAGTTGGTAGTGGGCCTTCGCCGAATCACCGTCAATGTCGGTGAGGCGTTCAGCGGTTTCGGCGACGGCGGCCGCGGCGGTGTAGCGGGCATAGTCGGCGACTATCCCGTGCCCGTAGGCCCCCTTGGTCTGCGCCTGCGTCACGATGTCCAGGTTCCGGCCGTGCGAGAGCTGCAGTTCCGCCACCATAAACGGTTCAAGCCGGGCACCGAATTTGCTGGAGGTCCGCCGCACGCCTTTGGCCACGGCGCGTACCTGGCCGTGTTCCCGGGTCAGGAGGACCAGGATACGGTCCGCCTCGCCCAGCTTGTGCGTGCGCAGGACCACTGCGTCATCCCGGTAGGTGCGGGATGCAAAGGATTTTGCCACGCTGCTATTTTCCCACGTCCCGGGGCGCCCGGCGGACTGCTGCCGTCCGGGCGCGCCCCGATGGTGCTCAGGCCTGGTCGCGGATGGCCCGGTTGACTGCCGAAATCACTGCCTTCAGGGCAGACATGGTGGTGTTGGCGTCAATACCGACGCCCCACAGCACCCGCTCCCCCACGGCCAGTTCCACGTATGCTGCGGCGTGCGCGTTTCCGCTGGCGGAGAGGGCGTGCTCGGTGTAGTCCAGCAGCCGGACGTCGATGCCGTCCTGGCCCAGGATTTCCAGCAGCGCCGCGATGGGACCGGTACCGCTGGCCATCCGCCGCTGCGACACCCCGTTCGCGCTCAGGGTGGCCGTCAGGTTGAAGCGGCCGTCCGCGGGGGTATCCGCGTTCACCGAGGTGAGTTCGTAGTGTCCCCACGCCTCGCCGTCGGACTCGGGGGTGTGCGGCAGGTATTCGTCCTGGAAGACCTTCCACAGCTCCGCCCCGGTGATTTCGCCGCCGGCGGTGTCGGTACGGCGCTGGATGACGCCGGAGAACTCGATCTGCGCGCGGCGCGGCAGGTCCAGGTTGTGTTCGTGCTTGAGCAGGTAGGCAACCCCGCCCTTGCCGGACTGCGAATTAACCCGGATCACGGCTTCATAGCTGCGGCCGATGTCCTTCGGATCGATCGGCAGGTACGGCACGGCCCACGGGATCTCGTCCACCGTCCTGCCCTCGGCGGCTGCGTCCTTTTCCATCGCCTCGAAGCCCTTTTTGATGGCGTCCTGGTGCGAGCCGGAGAACGCGGTGAAGACCAGGTCGCCGCCGTAGGGGGAACGTTCGGGAACGGGCAGCTGGTTGCAGTACTCCACCGTGCGGCGGATTTCGTCCATGTCGGAGAAGTCCAGCTGCGGATCAATGCCCTGGCTGAACATGTTCATGCCCAGGGTTACCAGGTCCACGTTGCCGGTCCGCTCGCCGTTGCCGAAGAGGCAGCCTTCAATGCGGTCCGCGCCGGCCAGGTAGCCCAGTTCAGCGGCTGCGACGCCGGTTCCGCGGTCATTGTGCGGGTGCAGGGACAGGATCACCGAATCGCGGCTGGCGAGGTTGCGGTGCATCCATTCGATGGAGTCCGCGTAGACGTTCGGGGTGGTCATCTCCACCGTGGCGGGCAGGTTCAGGATCATCTGCCGGTCCGGCGAGGCCTCCAGGACCTCAGCCACGGCGTCGGAGATCCGTGCGGCGAAGTCCAGCTCGGTGCCGGTGTAGGACTCGGGCGAGTATTCGTAGGTCAGATCGATTCCGCGCAGCTGTTCTTCATACTTTTTGCACAGCCTTGCACCGGAGAGGGCGATGTCAACGATGCCGTCCCGGTCGGTGTTGAACACTACCCGCCGCTGCAGCACCGACGTGGAGTTGTAGAGGTGGACGATCGCGCGGTCCGCCCCCTCGAGGGACTCGTAGGTGCGCTCGATCAGGTGTTCCCGGGACTGGGTCAGGACCTGGATGGTGACGTCGTCCGGAATCCGGTCCCCCTCAATCAGCTGGCGGACAAAGTCAAAGTCCAGCTGGGAGGCTGACGGGAACCCGACCTCGATCTCCTTGAAGCCCATTTTGACGAGCAGGTCAAACATCTTGTGCTTGCGCTCGGGGGTCATCGGGTCAATCAGCGCCTGGTTGCCGTCCCGCAGGTCTACGGCGCACCAGCGCGGTGCCTTGCTGATCCGTTTGTCCGGCCAGGTCCGGTCCGGCAGGTCCACCGTGATCTGCTCGTGGAACGGGGTGTACTTCGACGTCGGCATGCCGGATGTCTGCTGTGCGTTACGCATGGTGTTGAAAGGGCCTTTTCTAATCGAACTTCGCAAGAGAGTGGCCGGCAACACAAACTCCGCAGCGAGGAACCGGCCTAAGCAGGTGCTTGTGTGGCCTCGCCGCGGCAGCTAAGAAGTAGGGTCTCTGCGTGCACGTGATCAGACTAACACGCACCTCTTACGCGGCTTCAAACGCTAGTTCCCAAAGGCGGACTGGCACGTAACCTGCGCTGCGGTCTGTCCGCTCAGGTCCCCCAGATCGCCCAGGTCCTTCATGGCCGAACCCGAGGCAAAGTCGGCGCCGATTTCCACGGACACGCCGGCCGCGGCAGGGCTCAGCACTACCTGAACATCGGGGATATTCAGGACCCGTGCCACTTCCAGTGCCATTTCTTCATAGCCATAGCCGAAGAACACCTGGGTTGCCGGGCTCTCCGCTGCGGCCGTGCCGCCGGCGAGGGCCTGGACAAAGCCCTGGGACACCAGGGACTGAGCTACGGAAGAGTCGCGTCCGGCAGTGCCGGATGCGTTGAGCAGGGTCACGGGAACGGCAGCCGGATCCACTGTGACAGCCGGTTCCTCAACCGGTGCTGCCGGCTCCGTGGCGGCATCCGTCGGTGCCGGGGTTTCTTCCGTGCCGTTGGTGATGCCCTTGTCCGCCTGAAGTGCGTCAAAAAGAGGCTGGGCGTTGGGTTCGTCGAGGACAAGGCGGTTCGGATCGTATTCGTACGGAACCACGGGCGCCGTCACGAATGCGATGCTGCCCAGGTCGGTATCCTTCAGCCGGGTGGCCAGGGATACCAGGTCCGGGATCTGGGCCAGGCCGTCATCAACAGTGAGGTTTTTGGTGACGGTCTCGGCGATCGAGTACAGCTTGGGCAGGTTGTTCAGCGTGCCTTCGTCCTTGACCTTGCGGACCATGGAGGCGAGGAAGCTCTGCTGGGCACGGATACGGCCCTCATCGCCGCCGTTGCCGAAACCGTGCCGGGTCCGCAGGAAGGCCAGGGCCTGTTCACCCTGGACACTGCTGACACCGGCGGGGATATTCAGGCCGGAAAGCGGGTCATCCACCGGCTGATTGACGCAGACCTCCACGCCGCCCAGCGTATTGGACAGTTCTTCCACGGCATCAAAGTCAGCCATCATAAAGTGGTCGATGGTCAGGCCGGTCAGCTCGTTGATGGCCGCGACCGTGCAGCCGGGGCCGCCGTTGCCCAGGGCTCCGTTCAGCTGTCCCAGGTCCATGGCCTCGTAGACAAGGCCGGATTCCGGGTCCTGGCACTGCGGCAGCGGAACCAGCAGGTCACGCGGGAAGCTGACAACGGTCACGTTGGAACGGTCGGCCGAAAGGTTGACCAGCATCATGACATCGGAGTTGTTCGAATTCTGGCCGTCCCGCTGGTCCGTGCCGAGGACCAGGATCTGCATGGGATCAGTGTTGGCATCCACCTGCTCCACTGAGTCGCCGGAGCCCAGGTTCAGCGGCTGTGTATCGAAGTTGCCCTGCAGGCGCAGTACCTGGACCACGCCGAAGACAACCCCGGCGACGAGCACGAGGGAAAGGAACGCGGCAATGCCCTTAAGAACCGGGTGGCCGGCGGACGCCCTGCGGGACAGGTGTCTGCCGCCGGGTACGGCGGAAGCGCCCGACCCTCCGGTAGATTTTCCCGAGGGGCCGCCGCCCGTTGCGGCACGGCGAGATGACATAGCCGGTCCCCTTCATGAATCGATATGCTCAAACGAATGTTCAAAGTGTAAGGGCTGCTGCTGGGAACAGACCCCTGCCGGTACTTCCGGCCCGGCCCGCTGCCCGGAGGCAGGGACCGGCCGGGCCTAGAAGCCCAGCTTGACGAGCTGTTTGGGATCCCGCTGCCAGTCCTTGGCTATTTTCACATGCAGGTCCAGGTAGACCCGGGTGCCCAGGAGCGCTTCAATACCGCGGCGGGCGGCGGTACCAACCTCGCGCAGCCTGGATCCGCCGCGGCCAATGATGATGGCTTTCTGGGAGGAACGCTCCACGTAGAGGTTGACCCGTACGTCCAGCAGCTGGTTGTCCTCGCTGCGCCCTTCCCGGGGAACAATCTCCTCCACCACAACGGCCAGCGAGTGAGGAAGTTCATCCCGCACGCCTTCCAAGGCGGCCTCGCGGACGAGTTCGGCGACCATAACGGCTTCAGGCTCATCAGTGAGCTCACCGTCGGGGTAAAGCGGCGGCGAGGCAGGCATGTGGCCTACCAGTACGTCGGCTACGGTATCCACCTGGAACCCGTCGGCAGCCGAGACGGGCACAACGTCGGCCCACCCCTTCTCGCCGAGCACCTCATGGCCCAGCGCCGTGACGGACATCAGCTGCTTCGCCAGTGCCGCGCGGTCCACCAGGTCCGTTTTGGTGACCAGGGCGATCACGGGGGTACGCTTCAAGGCCGCCAGCTGGGCCGCGATGTAGCGGTCACCCGGCCCAACCGCCTCGTTGGCAGGCAGGCAGAAACCGATCGCATCCACCTCGGCCAGCGTGTCCGCCACCAGCTCGTTCAGCCGCTTGCCCAGGAGGGTACGCGGGCGGTGCAGGCCGGGAGTGTCCACGAGGATCAGCTGGGAGTCCTCGCGGTGCACGATGCCGCGGATGGTGTGCCTGGTGGTCTGCGGCTTGGCGGAGGTGATGGCCACCTTGGAACCGACCAGCGCATTGGTCAAAGTGGACTTGCCGGCGTTGGGCCGGCCCACCAGGGAAACAAATCCTGCGCGGAATTTCGGGTCAGTCATTTCGGGGTACCAATTCTGTAGAGCGGGAGCGGTGGGCAGTGTTCCTGCCGTCGTCGCGGGATTCTTCGTTTTCTGCTGCAGGGGCCGCTTTCCACGCCAGGACGTGGGAGACGCGGTTCCGGCGTCCCTCCAGGCGTTCGGCGTGCAGGGTGATGCCTTCGACCTCTACCTCGCTGCCGACAATGGGGACACGGCCGAGGACCTTCGCGAGCAAACCGCCCACGGTGTCCACTTCATCATCCTCCAGTTCGATGTCGAAGAGCTCACCGAGGTCATCAATACCGGCTTTGGAACTCACCCGGTAGCGGCCGCCGCCCAGGTTTTCTATCTCGGGGCGCTCGGAATCGTACTCGTCAACAATCTCCCCGACGATCTCTTCGATCAGGTCTTCGAGGGTGACCAGTCCGGCGGTGCCGCCGTATTCGTCGATGACGATGGCCACGTGGGTGGACTCGCGCTGCAGTTCCTGCAGCAGTTCGCTGACGGCCTTGGACTCGGGCACGTAGCGCACGCTCCGGGCAAAGTCCTCAACCTTCTGCACGGAGGCGTGATCCGGGTCGCTGTGGACCTGGGCGGCAACGTCCTTCAGGTACAGGATGCCCACCAGATGGTCCGCGCTGTCCTCGATCACCGGGACCCGGGAATAGCCCGAGCGCAGGAACAGGGACATGGCCTGGCGCAGGCTGCTGCCGGCGTCAATGCAGACCATGTCGGTACGCGGGACCATCACCGACCTGACCTTGGTGTCTCCGAGTTCGAAGACGGAGTGGATCAGTTCCGCTTCCGTGTCCTCGATCATGTCCGCATCCGAGGCGCGGTCCAGCAGTTCGCGGAATTCCTCTTCGGTGAAGAAGGCGGCATCCGGTCCCTGGGTGCCGGGTGCCACCGCGGTTCCGAGCCGGACCAGCCAGCCGGGAACCGGTCCGAGCACCGCGCGCAGCACCCGCACCAGTCCCGCCGTCATCACGACGACGGCGGTGACGTGCTTGCGCCCGATCTGCCGGGGTGAAACGCCCACCAGGACGAAACCGACGGCTGCCATGGTGACCGTGGCCAGCAGCCCGGCGAGCCAGATGTTGTCCAGTACCAGCTGGAACAGGGTGGCCACGGACACCGCCATGGCCATTTCAAACCAGACACGCCAAAACCGCAGGGCGTGCATATGGGCCACGGGGTGGGCAAGGATGCGCCGCAGCGGGGCACCGGCCTTGCCGTTCAGCAACGCCTCGGCGTCCTGCCGGGGAAGGTAGCCGTAGGCGGATTCCGCAGCGGTCAGCAGACCTGCCAGGAACATAAACGCCATGGCCATAACGATCAGGACGCCAATACTCAACTGCGCGTCTCCTTGGGCGCTTCTTTGCCCGTGTAGGCAGAGAGCAGGCGGCGCTGGAGGCCGAACATCTCCTTCTCCTCCTCCGGCTCGGCGTGGTCATAGCCGAGCAGGTGGAGCACGCCGTGTGTGGTGAGGAGTAGGAGTTCGTCCTGGGTCTCGTGGCCGGCATCCTGCGCCTGGCGGGCTGCCACCTGCGGGCAGAGCACAATATCGCCAAGCACGCCGGCGGGAGTTATCCGTCCTGCCGTGCCGGGGCGCAGCTCATCCATGGGGAAGGAGAGGACATCTGTGGGGCCGGGAAGGTCCATCCACTCGATGTGCAGCTTCTCCATGGCGTCCTCGTCCACCAGGATGATGGACAGGTCCGCTTCCGGATGCACGTAGAGGCTGTCCAGCAGGTACCGGCCCAGCCGGGCCAGCTCTTCCTCGTCAATGGCCGGGGCTGAGGATTCGTTATTGACTTCGATGCTCATTTACGGGCCTCCCGCCCGTGCTGATTGGATAGTCCGCGGTTGTTGGCACGTCCGCCGCCGCCCTCGGCCGGGGTCCGGCTCAGCCGGCGGGTTTCATCCCACTCGCTGTAGGCAGTAACAATGTCACTGACCAGCCGGTGCCGCACAACGTCGACGGCCTGCAGCTCGGAGAACGCGACGTCGTCAATGTCACCGAGGATGTCGTGGACGATGCGCAGCCCGGAGGCAGTGCCGCCCGGCAGGTCCACCTGGGTGACGTCACCCGTGACCACCATCTTGGAGCCGAAGCCGAGGCGGGTAAGGAACATCTTCATTTGTTCCGGCGTGGTGTTCTGCGCTTCGTCGAGAATGATGAAGGCATCGTTGAGGGTCCGGCCGCGCATGTAGGCCAGGGGTGCCACCTCGATGGTGCCCGCCGCCATCAGCCGCGGAATGGATTCCGGGTCCATCATGTCGTGCAGTGCGTCGTACAGCGGACGCAGGTAAGGATCAATTTTGTCGCTGAGGGTGCCGGGCAGGAAGCCGAGCCGCTCCCCCGCTTCCACCGCGGGGCGGGTCAGGATGATCCGGTTCACTTCCTTCTGCTGCAGCGCCTGGACGGCCTTGGCCATGGCCAGGTAGGTCTTGCCCGTGCCGGCGGGGCCGATGCCGAAGACCACCGTGTTGCGGTCAATCGCATCCACGTAGTTCTTCTGGTTCAGGGTCTTGGGCCGGATGGTCTTGCCGCGCGTGGACAGGATGTTCTGCGTGAGGACATCCGCCGGGCGGACGGCGGTCTGGTCCCGCAGCATGCTGATCAGCTGCTCCAGGACCTGCGGCGTAACCCGGGTCTGGTTGCGGGCCAGGATCCGCACTTCGTTGACCAGCCGCACCGTCTGTTCCACGTCCGCGGACGGGCCGGATACGGAAAGCTCATTGCCCCGCACCAGCATGCTCACCTCGGGGTTGGCCGCCTCAATGATCCGCAGGGCCTCGTCATTGGCCCCCAGCGACTGGACCATGTGTTCCGTGGAATCAAAGACTATTGTCTGGGTGTCCCGCCGGATGGTGCCGATTTCCATTGAAGATTCGGTCATATAGTCGGCCCTCGCAGGCCTTTCATCGCCCCTTTTGGTAAGTCGCGTTCAGAGTTTGGAATGGTGCGGTCGCCGGGTGGCGCCGGCTCGCGCCCGCAGCACCCCGCAATGTCAACGCCGGCACGGCGCCGGTTATTTCCGGTGCGCGACGGCGCCGGCGGGTCTGCCGGCTACCTAAATGTTACTTGATGTGCCCCGTCCCGGGCGGGAGCGGAGCCGGAATATCTCGGCATCGCAACGGTGATGTCTCAATCGTGTTTCAGTCCGGACGCCAGCCGCAAACGGCGCCGGATGGCCACAAACCGTATGTAAAGGTTGAAGACGTACATTTTGCCCCGACCGCCTGAGGAGGATTGATGGTCACCCTGTTGCCGGGCCGAGCATCCTCCCCTGACGCCGCCCGCCGCAGCCGCAGGCTGGTCCGTGCGGGTGCCGGTGCCGCACTGCTCGTGGCAATGCTGGCCACGGGCGGCTGCGGAGTGGTGGCGGAGTATCCCACCACCACCATGCCCACGGCCTTCAGCGCCGAGTCCCGCAGCCTGGCACCGATGACCATTTCACCGCCGGCGGAAGCAGGTTCCGGCACGCTGATGCCCGTCTACTGGCTCGGACTGAACGACACCACGGTGAGCCTTTACCGCGAATTCCTGCAGTCCGACAATACCGGCGACCCCATCGGCGAAGCGGTCCGCGCCATGACGGCAGGGAAGCCGCTGGATCAGGACTACTTCACGCCGTGGCAGCCCGCAGACAAGGTGACCGCTTCCATTTCCAGCAAAAACGTCATCACGGTGGACATCCCGTCGAAGGCCTTCAAGGGATCCCTGGACGCCGGCATGGCCCACCGAGCGGTGCAGCAACTGGTGTACACCGCCACCGCCGCGGCGGTGAACGCCGGACTGACAACGGTAGGCCAGGAAAGCACCGTGGTGGTGCTGGTGGACGGCAAAGCCGGCTACCGTGCCTTCGGCCACGAATCCCTGGAAGAACCGCTGCGGCGCGATCCGTCCCTGGTAGCCCCCATCTGGATCATTGATCCGCAGGAATCCCAGGTCCGGTCAACCTCGCTCACCGTCACCGGCACAGCCGCATCGCAGCCGGAGGGCCTGTACTGGCGGGCCGAACCCGTAGTGGATGGCCGGCCCTCCTCGGACGCCGTGGCCTCCGGCCGGGTCGACTTCCACGAAGGACCGGGTTCCACCCGGGAATTCACCTTCTCAACCACCCTGGCCCCCGGCACCTACAGCCTCAAGGTGTACTACAAGGGCCATGAGGCGGCAGGCGATTCCAAACGCATCACGGTCACCGCAGCGCCGGGAGACCCGGAGAGCTGACACCGGGCGCGGGACTTCGTTCCGCTACCAGCGGCCCAGCAGCTGGTTCAGCACTGCCAGGGCTGCGGGACCGGCGGTGGAGGAGCGCAGCACATGCGGTCCCAGCCGTACAGCCAGCGCCCCGGCGCCGCGCAGCAGTTCCAGTTCTGCCGCGCTGATCCCGCCCTCCGGACCGACCACTATCGCTATCTCTGCCGGCGCCGCCGTCCTGCCGGTTGCGTCTGCGCTGCGGCCCGGGAGGTTCCGCACCGCGTCCGCCAGGGGCGCGTCGGCTTCCTCATGCAGCACAAGGACCAGGTCCGTGTCCGCGAGCCGGCGGGCCAGGCCCCGGCTGTCCAGGACGGGTTCCACGCCGGGAATCCAGGCGCGGCGCGACTGCTTGGCGGCCGCCGTGGTCAGGGCCTGCCACTTGGCCTGCCCCTTCACCGCCTTTTCCGTCTTCCAACGGACAATGCTGCGGTCCGACTGCCACGGAATGACGTGATCCACGCCCAGTTCAGTGGCTGCCTCCACTGCCTGCTCATCCCGGTCCCCCTTGGCCAGGGCCTGGACCAGGATGAAACGAACTGCTGCCGGTGGTTCCTCCGCCGCGTGTTCCACGCTCAGTTCCAGCAGCGAGGGCCCGGTCGCGGACACGGTACCGGTGAGGCGCCGGCCCGCGCCGTCGACAATGTCCACGTTTTCGCCCGCACTGATGCGCTTGACGGAAACGGCGTGCCGGGCCTCAGGCCCCTCCAGGCGGAATGTGTCCCCCGGACTGGCCGCGGCCACCTGCGCCGGGTCCCCGAAAAAGATGGGGTTGGTCATCTCAGAGGTTGCCCAGCCGGTCCCGCAGTTTGGCAAATACGCCGGTGCCCGAGCTGTTCAGCCGGCCTTCGCTGTATTCCTCACCGCGCAGCTGGGCCAGCCGGCGGAGCAGTTCCTCCTGCTCGGAATCCAGCTTCTGCGGGGTTTCCACGTGCAGGTGGACGCGCAGGTCGCCGCGTCCGTGGCCGCGCAGGTGCGTGACGCCGAGACCGTTGAGCACGGTGACCTCGCCGGACTGGGTGCCGGGCTTGACCGTGACGTCGCGTTCGCCGTCGAAAGTGTCCAGTGTGACCGTGGTGCCCAGCGCTGCGGCGGTCATCGGCACCGTCAGGGTGGCATGGAGGTCATCGCCCTCGCGCAGGAAGGTGGGGTCATTATTGACCCGGATTTCCACGTAGAGGTCACCGGCGGGTCCGCCGGCGAGGCCGGCTTCGCCCTGCTGGCTCAGCTGGATCCGGGTTCCGGTGGCGACGCCGGCCGGGATCTTGATGTTCAGCGTGCGGCGGTTGCGGACGCGCCCCTCGCCGGAGCACTCGTGGCAGGGATCCGGAATGACCGTGCCGAAACCGTTGCAGGTGCCGCAGGGAGCCGAGGTCATGACCTGGCCCAGGATGGAGCGGACCGCCCGCTGGACCTGGCCGGTACCGTGGCAGATGTCGCAGGTACGCGGGGAGGTGCCGGGCTGGCAGCAGGACCCGTCACACGTGGGGCATACCACGGCGGTGTCGACGTCGATCTTTTTGTTGACGCCGAAGACAGCATCCTTGAGGTCAATCCGAACAGTAATCAGGGCGTCCTGGCCGCGCCGGCTGCGCGAGGCCGGGCCCCGGCCGCCGCCGGGTGCGCCGCCGCCGAAGAAGGTGTCGAAGATGTCCTGGAAGCCGAAGCCCTGGCCGCCGAAGCCGCCACCGCCGAAACCGTTGTCGGTTCCGTTTTCGTTCCCGGTGGTGTCATAGATACGCCGCTTCTCGGGATCGGAGAGGACCTCGTAGGCGTGCGTCACGGCCTTAAACTCGTCGGCGGCACCCGGAGCGTTGTTGACGTCCGGGTGCAGCTTGCGGGCAAGCTTCCGGTACGCCTTCTTGATTTCTTCACCGGTGGCGTCTCGTCCGACGCCCAGAACCTGGTAGTGATCGCTCACTCGTGCACATCGCTTCCTGCATTGCCTGCATTACCTGCCTTCATGGCTGAAGGCGTTGTTTGGAGTCCGGCAGGTTTCCCGGCCGGCGGGGCGGCCCGCCAACGGCTGGCCGCGTGGAGTTCAATAAGCCTAGTTATTCAGTATTCGGGACAAGTATCGGGCCACGGCACGGACCGCCGCCATGGTGTTGGGATAGTCCATCCGGGTGGGGCCCAGGATGCCGACCTTGGCGGAGGCATCCGGCCCGTAGCCGGTGGCCACCACCGAGGCTTCGGAGAGGCCGCCGTACGGGTTTTCCCGTCCGATCCGGACGGCAACACCCCGGGCGTCCTGTTCCATTTCGGAGAGCAGCCGGAGCATTACCACCTGTTCCTCCAGGGCTTCCAGCACGGGGCCGATGGTCAGCGGGAAGTCTACCGTGGAGCGGGCAAGGTTGGCCGTTCCGGCCATCACCATGCGGTCCTCCCGGTTAATTCCGGCGAGCAGCTCCAGGCTGTGCCCGAGGGCGTCGGCCACCCGGCGGCGCGCCGCCGGAACGGTCGCCAGGGCTTCGGCGACGTGGCCGGTGATGCTGCTGAGCGGCGTCCCGGCCAGGGAGGACAGGAAGTGCTGGCGGAGGTCCGAAAGATCGGGTTCGGTCACGGGTTCGGGGACCGTAATAACCCGCTGCTCCACCCGGCCCGTGGTGGAGATGAGCACCACGAGCACCTGGGCCGGGGCCAGGAGCACAAACTCGATGTGCCGGATCTTGGCATTGCCGAGGTGCGGGTACTGCACAACCGCCACCTGGTTGGTCAGCTGGGACAGCAGCCGCACGGTCCGGTCCATCACGTCGTCGAGGTCGTCTGCACCCTCCAGCAGGGAGGAAATGGCGCGGCGTTCGGGTGCCGAGAGGGGCTTGACGTCGGAGATCCGGTCCACGAACAGACGGTAGCCCTTGTCGGTGGGGATGCGTCCTGCCGAGGTATGCGGGGCGGTAATCAGCCCTTCTTCCTCCAGGGCCGCCATGTCATTGCGAATCGTCGCCGAAGACACTCCCAGGTGGTGGCGTTCCACCAGGGCCTTGGATCCCACCGGTTCACGCGAATGGACGTAATCCTCAACAATGGCACGGAGGACCTCGAGTCGGCGTGGCTCACTCATGGTTTTCCCTCCCTGTTAATTGGCGGGCGCATCAGAAGGGCGCGTCCTTGTGATGCGGCGTGCGGAGCACCTGCGCCACCGGGGCGCCGCTTAGCACTCACAGTGTTCAAGTGCTAAGTCTAGTACGGAACGGCAGCGTTGTTAGCATTGAGGGATCCGCGGCCCCGCTGCGGTCAGCTCCCTGATTCAGCAACAGTAGCGAGGCAAGCAACGTGTCCAACTTCTCCTGGGGCCCGCAGGACATTACTGCGCCGGCCCGGACCACCCTGCGCAAAGTCGGTGCCGAATCCGGCCTGGTCCTGGAAGACGTCGCCACCGGCTGGGTGGGAGCGGTGATCCGGGTGGAAAAGTCCGGCGGGCTGCACCTTATGGTGCTGGAGGACCGCCGCGGCAAGCGGAAATCCTTTGAGCTCGGTTTTGGCTTCCTGCTGGAGGGCGAGCCCGTGGAGGTCACGGCCCCTCAGGCGGCCGGCACCAAAGCCGGTCCGGCGCGCACGGCGTCAGGTTCGGTGAAGGTGGCCAACCAGCGCGCACGCACCGCACGGGCGAGCCGTATCTGGGTGGAAGGCAAGCATGACGCCGAGCTGGTGGAGAAGGTCTGGGGTGATGATCTCCGGGTGGAGGGAATTGTCGTGGAGCCCCTGCACGGCGTGGATGACCTCTATTCCGCGGTGAAGGACTTCGCTCCCGGCCCGGGGCGCCGCCTCGGCATCCTGGTGGACCATCTGGTACCCGGCTCCAAGGAGTCCCGCATCGCCGCCGAAGCCATGACCTGCCCCGGCGCGCACGGGAACGTACTGATTGTGGGCCACCCCTACGTGGATGTCTGGCAGGCCATTAAACCCTCGGTGATCGGTCGCAGCGCCTGGCCGGTGGTCCCCCGGCACCTGGATTGGAAGACCGGGATCCTGCAGGGACTGGGCTGGCCCCACGCTGACCACACGGATGTGGCCATGGGCTGGAAGAAGCTCCTTGGGCAGGTAAACACCTACGCCGATCTGGAACCGTCGCTGCTGGGCAGGGTCGAGGAAGTCATCGATTTCCTGACCGTGCCGGAATGAGACACACGACTCATCCGCCGTCGCCGTTCCGTTATAAAGCGGCCCAGCCAGTACTCTTGTTCAATACGTAGTAGCGGACCGACCCTGTGTCAGCACGAGTCAGAAGGAAATTACGCCGTGTCCAACACACGCCAGAATCACCAGCCACGACCGGATGAACACGGCAGCGGACAACGCCCTGTCTATCAGGGGGCACCGGCCAACGCCCTGCCCCTGACCGCCTCCGAAGACCGGCAGTGGGCAACCATGGCGCACTTTGGCGGCATCCTTGCTTTTGTTCCGTCGCTCATCATTTACCTTGTTTTCCGCGACCGCGGACCGTTCACCGCCCAGGAATCAAAGGAAGCGCTTAACTTCACGCTTCCGCCCAGCATTGCTGCCCTGATTGTCTGGATGCTGTCCTTCATCCCTGTTGTCGGCGGATTCTTTGCCGTGCTCAACGCCCTGATCTGGGTGTACGTTGCGGTGTCCTCCGTGATCGCGGGCATTGAGTGCAACCGCGGAAGGCCCTACCGCTACCCGTTCAACCTGCGCCGCATCAAGTAGGCGACTTCCCCGGAAGCTGCGCTGCTTAGTCCGGCAGCAGCCGCCGGACCACGGCGTCGGCCAGAAGCCTCCCCCGGCCGGTCAGGATCACCCGTCCCGTCAGCGCGGCACGCGGATCAACCAGGCCGTCAGCCATCAGTCCTGCCACCGCCAGCCGCCCCGGTTCCCGGAGCCTGGACAGGTCCAGCCCCTCGGCCAGCCGCGTGCGCAGCATAATGTCTTCCACATACCGGGTGTCGGCGTCGAGCGTCTCCCGCCCGACCGCCGGCGACTCGCCCGCACCAATCCGCTGGGCGTAGGCCGTGGGGTGCTTGGCGTTCCACCAGCGCACACCGCCTGCATGGGAGTGCGCCCCGGGGCCGATCCCCCACCAGTCATCGCTGCGCCAGTAGGCCAGGTTGTGCCTGCACTGGTCAGCGGGTGTGCGTGCCCAGTTACTGACCTCGTACCAGGACAGGCCGGCGGCGCTCATCATCTCGTCGGCGAGGACGTACTTGTCCGCGTGGTCGTCGTCGTCAATGGGCGGAACCTCCCCGCGCCGCATCCGGGCAGCGAGCTTGGTGCCTTCTTCGATGATCAGCGCATAAGCGGAGATATGGTCCGGCTCGTAGCTCAGCGCTTCCTCGAGGGAGGTTTTCCAGTCCGCCATGGACTCCCCCGGCGTCCCGTAGATCAGGTCCACGCTGACGTGCAGGCCGGCGTCGCGCGCCCACTTCACCGCCTGTGGCACCCGCGAGGGTGTGTGGGTGCGGTCCAGGACCGCCAACACGTGCGGCACCGCGGACTGCATACCGAAGGACACACGGGTAAACCCGGCGTCCGCGAGCAGCTGAAGGGACTCCGGGGTGACCGAATCCGGGTTGGCCTCGGTGGTGACCTCCGCGCCGGGCTCCAGTCCCCACTGGTCGACGGCGGTGCGCAGGATAGCTGCGAGGTCTTCAGCCGGCAGCAGCGTGGGTGTGCCGCCGCCGAAGAAGACCGTGCCCATACGGCGCTCCGGCAGGCCGGAGCGGCGCATGGCGCCGGCCGCGAAAACCACTTCCCGTTCAGCCGTGCCGGCATAGGCGGCCTGCGAGGCTCCCCCGCCGAGTTCCGTGGCGGTGTAGGTGTTGAAGTCGCAGTAGCCGCAGCGGACGGAGCAGAACGGAATGTGGACGTAGAGCCCGAAATTCCGGTCCGCTGCTCCGTCCGCGGCCTGGGCGGGGAGAAGACCGTCGGCGGGTGCCGGGTCCCCGAGGGGCAGTGCGCTGGGTGTCACTTCTTGGATTTGTCCTTGGATTCGTCGGAGGAAAGTGCTGCCACGAAGGCTTCCTGCGGGACCTCCACGCGGCCCACCATCTTCATGCGCTTCTTGCCTTCCTTCTGCTTTTCCAGCAGCTTGCGCTTACGGCTGATGTCGCCGCCGTAGCACTTGGCCAGCACGTCCTTGCGGATGGCGCGGATGGATTCGCGGGCAATGATGCGGGAACCGATGGCGGCCTGGATGGGCACCTCGAACTGCTGGCGCGGAATGAGCTCGCGCAGCTTGCCCGTCATCATCACGCCGTAGCTGTAGGCCTTGTCCTTGTGGGTGATGGAGCTGAAGGCGTCCACCTGCTCGCCCTGGAGCAGGATGTCCACCTTGACCAGGTCCGCCACCTGCTCGCCGTCGGCCTTCCAGTCCAGCGAGGCGTAACCGCGGGTCTTGGACTTGAGGATGTCGAAGAAGTCGAACACGATCTCCGCCAGCGGCAGACGGTACCGGATTTCCACCCGGTCCTCGGAGAGATAGTCCATGCCGCCCAGGACACCGCGGCGGGCCTGGCACAGCTCCATAATGGCGCCGACAAATTCGCTCGGCGCCAGGATCGTGGCCGAAACCATCGGCTCGCGGACCTCTTTGATCTTGCCTTCGGGGTATTCGCTGGGGTTGGTCACCTTGACGACCTTTTTGTCCTCAAGCGTCACCTCGTATTCCACGTTGGGTGCGGTGGAGATCAGGTCCAGGTTGTATTCACGCTCAAGGCGTTCACGGGTGATTTCCAGGTGAAGGAGGCCCAGGAAACCAACACGGAAACCGAAGCCCAGCGCCGCAGAGGTCTCGGGTTCGTACACCAGGGCGGCATCGTTGAGCATCAGCTTTTCGAGGGCGTCGCGCAACACCGGGTAGTCGGCGCCGTCGATCGGGTACAGCCCGGAGAAGACCATGGGCTTGGGATCGGCGTAACCGGGCAGCGATTCGGTGGCCGGCTTGGCAAGGTTGGTGACGGTGTCGCCCACCTTGGACAGGCGGACATCCTTCACACCGGTGATGAGATACCCCACCTCACCAACACCCAGTCCCTTGGACGGGGTGGGTTCGGGTGAGCTGACGCCGAGCTCCAGAAGTTCATGGCTGGCGCGCGTGGACATCATCTGGATGCGCTCGCGCGGGGACAGTGAACCGTCGATCACGCGAACGTAGGTGACCACCCCGCGGTACGTGTCATACACGGAGTCGAAGATCATGGCCCGGGCAGGGGCATCCGGATCTCCGACCGGGGCAGGAATGTCGCGGACAATCTTGTCCAGCAGGTCCTCCACGCCCACACCGGTTTTGCCCGAGACCTTCAGGACATCCGCCGGATCGCCGCCGATCAGGTTCGCGAGTTCCTCGGCGTACTTCTCCGGCTGCGCTGCCGGGAGGTCGATCTTGTTCAGGACCGGAATGATCGTCAGATCGTTTTCCATGGCCAGGTACAGGTTCGCGAGCGTCTGTGCCTCGATGCCCTGCGCCGCGTCCACGAGGAGGATAGCTCCCTCGCAGGCGGCCAGGGACCGGGAGACCTCGTAGGTGAAGTCCACGTGGCCCGGGGTGTCGATCATGTTCAGTGCATAGGACTGTCCATCCAGTTCCCACGGCATGCGCACGGCCTGGGACTTGATGGTGATGCCGCGCTCGCGCTCGATATCCATCCGGTCCAGGTACTGGGCCTTCATGTTCCGATGCTCAACCACGCCGGTCGACTGGAGCATACGGTCGGCCAGGGTGGACTTGCCGTGGTCGATGTGGGCGATGATGCAGAAGTTTCTGATGATCGCCGGATCCGTCGCGGCAGGCACCGGCGAGAAGCGGGCCATAGGTGACACTGTGGCGGTTCCTTTACTGTTCCCGGGACTCTCCGACGCATCACGCGGGTGCGCGGGTATTCTGTGCTGGAGTCCCGGAGGGCTGATGGGTGTTCTTTCGAATTAACAGTCTCCCACGTTTGCCCGTCCGGGCAGGAACTTTGGTGCCGGGCCGTTTGCTGCGCCGGGGGCATAACGTAGTGCCATGCCATTCAACGCCCGCTCTTTTGTCTCCCTGGCCCGTTCGGCGGCACGCCTGCTCCGCCAGGTTTCCGCCACGGGCGCCCAGCCGCCGGGCACGCGTTCGGGCCCCCGTGCCGGCACCGGCGCCCGGACACCGTCGCCGCGGACACCGTCCCCCTCCCCCGGCCTGAGACCCGGCGCCGGACGTGCCGGGAAGAACAGCGCTGCCGGCGACTACCAGGGTCCGCTGAGCCCGGCCTACGCCCCGCAGCCCGACGGCGACCCTGACCCGGGCGAGGTTGTCTGGGCCTGGGTTCCCTTCGAGGATGACCCGTCGCAGGGCAAGGACCGGCCGGTCCTGCTGATCGGCCGGAACCGGGGATTGCTGCTGGGGCTGATGATGACCAGCCGGGACCGGAACAATTCCCGGAGGGCCGATCCGCGGTACCTTGATGTCGGCACCGGGCCCTGGGACAGCAAGGGCCGCCCGAGCGAGGTCAAGCTGGACCGCGTGCTGCAACTGGCACCGGAGGACGTCCGCCGGGAAGGCGCCGTCATGGACGAGTCCGTGTTTCGGCGGGTGGCCGCAGCGCTGGCTCAGCAGCGCCCGGCACGCTGAGGGCTGCGTTGGCGTACACGTGCCCAATCTCTGCTAACATTTATTGCTGTGTGTCCGCGCAGGTCGACGGGCACTTCAGCACAGGCGCCACAAACGGTATCCCCACGCCACTCAGTCAATGCCTGGGCTGAAATTCCCTCACCGACCAAGTCCGCAATACAAAGAGAGTTTATAAGTGGCCAATATTAAGTCCCAGAAGAAGCGCATCCTCACCAACGAGAAGGCGCGTCAGCGTAACAACTCGGTGAAGTCCGAGCTGAAGACCGTCATCAGCAAGGTTGATGCCGCAGTCAAGGCCAGCGACAAGGACGCAGCAGCCGAAGCGCTGAAGACCGCCAGCCGCAAGCTGGACAAGGCCGTCAGCAAGGGCGTTATCCACAAGAACAACGCTGCCAACCGCAAGTCGGCCATCTCCAAGAAGGTCAGCGCGCTCTAAGCAGCCAGTACAGACTTACATCTACGGCCGGTCCCTTCGGGGGCCGGCCGTTTTTGGTTTAACACCGTCTCTGCTCCAGGACCGTCAGCTTTTAGCCACAGGGTCTGCTTTCATCCAGAGGACGCTGCGGCGCGGCTATCGCCCGGAGGCCGCCAGGGCAATGACGGTCACGGCACGTTCCACGGCGTACACCGGATCGCGGCCGGCGCCCTTGACCTGGGCGTCGGCTTCGGCGAGGGCCTGTACGGCTTCGATGAGGGATTCCGAGGTCCACCGCTGGGCATCCCGCCGGGCCTGGTCCACCTGCCAGGGCGCCATGCCGAGCTCTTTGGCCATGGAGGCTGAGGAGCCGCGCAAATTGGCTACCCGCGCTACGGCCCGTACCTTCATGGCCAGGGCACCTACCAGCGGGACCGGGTCCACTCCGGTATCCAGGGCATGCCGCAGCATGGACAGTGCCTGCGCTGCCCGGCCGGCAAGGGCGGCATCGGCGACCTTAAACGCCGTCGCCTCCACGCGGCCGCCGTAGTAGCGTTCCACGAGTTCCTCGCTGACCTCACCGGTGGAGTCGCTGATCAGCTGCTGGCAGGCGGCAGCGAGTTCGGAGAGTTTCGAGCCGACGGCGTTGACCAGTGCCCGGGCGGCAGCAGGGTCGATGCGGCGCCGGGCGGTACGGAATTCGGAGGTCACGAAGTCGAGTTTTTCGGCGTCCTTCTTGAACGGCTGGCATTCCACCACGGGGGCACCGGCTGCCTTGACGGCGTCCAGCAGCTTCTTGCCGCGGTTGCCGCCGCTGTGATGCAGCACCAGGACTGCGTCCGGTGACGGATCCTTCAGGTAAGCGAGGGTTTCGGTGAGGAAATCCTCGTTCATGGAGGCCAGGTTGACCGCCTCGATGAGTTTGGCTTCGCCGAACAGTGAGGGACTGGACTGGAGGGTGAGTTCCCCGGACGCATAGGTCGCGGCGTCAAATTGCACCAGTTCGGTGTCAGGCTGTTTTTCCCGCAGCAGGGTGCGGATCCGGTCCCGTGCCCGGGAGGCCAGATAGTCCTCCGGGCCGGCCAGCAGCACAACGGGAGCGGGTTCCACATCGCGCCAGGAGGCCGTCGCGGATGTCTTGCTGCCGGAGGTTTTGCCGCCGGAGCTGCGCTTGGATGGAACGGCCGGATTCACAGCTGGATCTCCTGGGATGGTGCGGGCGGGCCGAGGCGGCGGGCCGAAGCGGGTTGAGCGGGCGGCGCGTATCCGCAGCGCGGACCGGCCTACTCCAAGATTGCCATGCCGGCCCGGCCCCGCCAATTTTGCACCTGCCCGTGTTTGCTTCCGGCCGGTTCCCTCCGAAGGGCAGACTCCGGGACTCCTCCGTTTTTGCCGGTTGACCCGTCCCGGGTCTTTGCCGGTTCCTCGGCCAGGTCAATTATTCACCGCAACCCGCTGATCCGCAGGGCGTCCTCCTCCCGGGCCACCACTATGGTGCCAAGGACATCGGTGCGCGCCACCGCCGTATCGGAGCGTTCCAGCCCTTCAATAATCTGCGGAGCGGGATGTCCATAGTCATTGTCCGCACCGACCGATATGACCGCCAGAGAGGGACGGGTTGCACGCAGCCAGGCGTCGCCGCCGTTGCGGGCACCGTGATGGGGCACCTTGAGGACATCCACCCCGGACCGCAGTCCGGGATGGGATGCCAGCACCGCTGTCGCGGCGTCTGTCTCCGCATCACCGGTGAGCAGGATTCTCAGGGGCGTCCGGTCCGCCGTGCCGACACTCAGCAGCAGGACGGCGCTGGCATTGTTCTCATCGTCCTCCCCCGCAGCGGACCCCGACGTGCTCCCGGCCGTTTCCGGCGGCCAGAGAACTTCCCAGCTCACATCCCCTGCACTGCCCGTCATTCCCGCCGTCAGCCGCGTACGTGGCGCCGTTGATCCGGCGAGGGCGTCCTCGAGGTCCCGGGGCAGCCCGGCTCCCGCCGTGGAATAGCCCACCTCCCGTACGGTCCGCCCGGAGATAACACCGGCGGCTCCGCCGTAGTGGTCCAGGTGTGCATGCGTGAGCACCAGCAGGTCGACGTTCTGCACACCCAGCCTGTCCAAACAGGTCTCCATGGCAGCCGGTTCCCCGCCGGTATCCACCACGACGGCGCTGCCCGGCCCGGTACGGACGGCCAGCCCGTCGCCCTGCCCTACGTCGCAGGCAGCAAGAACCCATTCATCTGCCTGGCCCGGCAGCCCCTCCCCCACGCTTCTGAGTGCCAGCACCGTTCCCGCCGGCAGGATCAGTACGACGACGGCGCCGGCTACCGTCCAGCGGCCAACCTTGCCGGGCCTGGCCTGCCAGGGAACGACGCTCCACCGTCCCGCCTTCCAACCATGGCCCCGGCGCCGGGGCGGACGGTCCCGATGCCTGCTTCTGCCGCGGGACAGGTACAGGACCAGAGCGGTCCCTCCGGCCGCCGCCGCTGCCATCAGCACGAACCCCGGTCCGCCGGCGGGCCAGGGCTGCAGCGCGCCGGGCGCGGATTCGAAGGTGCGGGCGGTGCCGGCTACCCACCAGGCACACGCGGCCGAGGCGACCAGCGGCACCGCGGCCAGCGGCGGGGCCAGGCCAACTACGGCGACGGCCAGCATGCCGACAATGGTCACCACCGGGACAACAGGGGCGGCCACTAAATTGGCGGGCACCGAATATACCGGCAGCTGCGGCTGCAGTAGAACCAGCACCGGGGCACAGAACAGCTGCGCGGCGATCGGTACGGCCAGCGATGCCGCGAACCAGAGCGGAAGTCTGCGGGAGAGCACCAGCACCAGGTGCGGCCCGAGAACCACCAGGCCCAGCGTGGCGCAGACCGAGAGGATGAACGCGTAGCTGGTACACAACCACGGATCGATGGCCAGCAGGACGGTGATGGACAGGAGCAACAGTGCCACGGGCAGGCGGCCGCGTCCGGAGAGAACTGCCACCGTGCCCAGGCCGCCCATGACCGCTGCCCGCAATACGCTGGGATCGGGCCGGACGAGCAGGACAAACGCCGCCAGTCCGGCCAGTGCCAGCAGCACTGCCGCTGCTCGGGGCACGCGGGCCGCGCGGGCGGTGAGGAAGATGAAGGCCAGGAGATACGAGCAGTTGGCGCCGGAGACTGCCGTCAGGTGGGTCAATCCGGTGTCCTTCATCGCTTGGCCAAGGTCCGGGTCCAACGTGCTGCGGTCGCCGAGCACCATTCCGGCTAAAAGCCCGTCCACGGATACGCCGCGGTCCGCAGCGGCCTGCACAAAGTCGGCCCGCAGCTGCGCGGTAGCACCGTACCAGCCTCCGGCGGGGCGGATGTCCGGGGCCGCTGCTGCACGAAGGAGCGCCAGGTTCCGGTCGCCGGGCTGAAGTTTGCTCAGTGCCCCGGCACTGCTAAACCCGTCACCCCACCGGATGCCTGCATAGTCATCTCCACCGACCACCAGAATGGGTGCGGCACTGCCAAAGCGCTTCCCGTCCGCCGTAGCGCTCTCGGCGATGGCGTCCACCAGATAGCGGGGCCTGCCGGTGAAGCGGTCCGGTGTGGCCGCCCGGGCATCGGAGACGGCACGGAACTCTCCGCTTACTGATCTCTCCGCGGCAATCACCCCGGCCATCGGACCGTTGCTGCGCTCCGCCAACGCACCGGCCGCCCCGGCACAGACCAGTGCCACGGCCGCCAGGGGCACTGCCGTCCCCCTGAACAGGGCAGCGGGATTGAACCGGGCAGGGGAATCGGACAGTGCGGCGCGATTGGACAGCTCGGCGCGGCTGGACCGCTCGGCGCGATTGGACAGTGCGGCAGGGCGGCGGCGTGCCAGGACCCCCGTTAGCAGCAGGAAACCGACACTCACCGCAGCCACGATGCCTGCTGTCAGCCATCCGGACGAGGGTGGCAGCCGGACCGCGAGGAAAGCGGCAGCCCACGCCGCCGCGGCCGTCGGGAGCAGCCGCATTTCACGCAGCGGTACCGGCTCCGCTGCCCCTAACCTGGACCGCCGGGTTGCCTCCCGCCGGATCTGCCGTCGTGCAGCAGGCACCGGTAACGGCTTCTCCGCTCCCGGCTCGGCTGAACACGGTTCGGCTGCACCAGGTTCGCTTGCACCGGGTTCGGCTGCACCGGGCATGGAGCCCCGGGCCGAAGACACATACCGGGCCCAGTCCCCCTGCTGACTCATACCGGAGCAGCTATACCGTCACGAGCGGCAGGAGCGCGGCCATCATGGCGTCACCGATGCCCGGCACTGCGTCCAGGTCCTCGGGCCGGCTGAAGCTTCCGTGCTCGGTACGCCACGCAATGATCCGCTCCGCGAGGACCGGCCCCACCCGCGGAAGCGTCTCCAGCTCGGCAGCGTCGGCGGTGTTCAGGTTGACCTTGGCAGCCGAACCGGCATCGGGCCCTGTCGCTGAACCGCCGGTGGCCGCGCCGCCTCCATTTCCCCCGCCGGTTTCCGCGTTGGCCCCGGCGGGTGGCGGGGCCTCTTCACCGATCCGGGGAACCAGTACCATCGCCCCGTCCTGCGCCGGGGCGGCAAGGTTCACGGCGGTGAGGTCCGCGTCGGCGGCCGTTCCGCCGGCGGCATCAACGGCATCGACTATCCGGCTGCCGGGCGGCAGACGCACAATACCTGGACGCTGCACGGCACCGGCGATGTGGACTACCACCGTGGCGGGACCCGGATCCGCTTCCGCCGCCTCAGGTGAAGGAACCGGGGAAGCCGGCCGGGTGCTCCCCGCTGTGCCGGTACCGGCAGCTCCTTCGGCATCTGCCGGGGCAGCGGAGGCGGGCGCGGACAGCTCAACGCTGGCCACGGGCGCAGGGCCTGTGTCGCGGAGCAGCACAGCTGCCGCTGCGCATCCCAGCAGCAGACACACTGCCAGCACTGCCGCCGGCAGCGAAAGCGCCCACCGGCGCCGAAACCCGGGAGGATCCGGGGACTCATCCTGCCCGGTGTCCGCGGTGCCCGCAGTGTCCCAACGATGCTGTGCCATCCGCCGAACCTAGCTGCAGGCCTGCCCCTCCCTGCGCACCGATTGGCAGCGAGTGGAGCGGGACCGCCGGAACGCTGCCGGCAGCCGCGGTGTGGAGGACAAGAACATAGTGTGGAGGACAAGAACATGCTGAAGGAAGACGCCGCCGAGGACAACACCCGGGAATCCCGGGCGTGCTTCCCTAGGCCTTGTCTGCAGGGGCAACCCCGCCGGATCCCAGCTCACCGGGGTTTGCGGGCCCCTCCTGTGTGCGGGTCCCGGACCCGGCAGCCCCGTCGCCGGCCACCGCCACCGCCAAAACGCCCAGCCCGGCATGGGCCGCCAGAACTGCCGGGAGCGGACAGATAAGGATTTCCACCTCCGGGGCCGCGGCACCGATGATGCCGGCAAGCCGCTCCGCCTCGGCCGCATTGCCGAAGTGGTGCACCGCGGCACGGACCTTTCCGGTCCGGCCGGCAATATCCTCCTGCACCAGTTCGGCCAGCCGGGCCAGCGCTTTCGGGGCGGTGCGGACACGTTCCAGCGGGACCACCCGACCGTCACGGATCACCAGGATCGGTTTGACGGCCAGCAGGGTACCCAGCCAGCCGGCGGCAGCCCCGATGCGCCCTCCGCGGCGCAGCTGGTCCAGGCTGGGCACGTAGAAAAGTATGTTTGAGTCCGCGGCCACGGCGCGTGCGCACGCGGAGACGGTCTCTGCCGAGTTGCTGCTCCGGGCACTCTCGGCAGCCGCGGCCACGGCAAAACCCAGTCCCATGGCCGCCGTCGTGCTGTCGATCACTTCCACCGGAACGGATGCGGAGCGGGCGGCCAGCCTGGCGGAGTCCACGGTGCCGGAGAGCTGCCCGGACAGGTGCACGGAAACCACCGAGGTGCAGCCGGCGGCTGCCAGCTCGGCATACGCAGCCTCAAACCGGCCCGGCGCCGGACGGGAGGTGCGTACCGGGTGCCCCTGGGCCAGGGCCATGGCCAGTGCCGGGATCAGGTCTTCGGAGCCTTCCCCGTAGATCTGGTCGCCGATCATCACCGGCATCGGAACAACCCGCACGAACTCCGACACCTTCGCCGCTTCGGCCCACCCCGCGGGCAGGGCGGCTGCCGAGTCGGTGACTATGCCCACGACCGGCCCGGGGGCGGCGGCAGTTGCCCGCTGCCGCCCCCTGGCCCGCAGTGCGAGCCGTTCCAGCCAGTCCATGGTTCCGGTGCCTAGGCCGGAACGATGTTCACGAGCTTGGGCGCCCGGACAATCACGGTGCGGATGCCGCGGCCGTCCAGGGTGCGCTGCACGGCCTCGGAGGCCAGCGCGGCCTCACGCAGGTCATCCTCGGAGATGTCCGCGGCCACCTCGAGGCGGTCACGGACCTTCCCCTGGACCTGGACCACGGCGGTGACCGTGTCCTGCACCAGCAGGGTTTCATCCACAGTCGGCCATCCGGCGTTCACCACGGAGGCGTCGCGGCCCAGCAGGTTCCACAGATCCTCGGCCGTGTACGGGGCGAAGAGGCTCAGGATCACCGCAACCGCCTCGGCCGCTTCGCGTACTGCCGGGTCGGCACCGCCCACGCCGGAATCGATGGCCTTGCGGGTGGCGTTGACCAGCTCCATCAGCTTGGCCACCACCACATTGAACTTGTTGTTCTCCAGCAGTTCGGTGGCGTCCGCGACGGTCCGGTGCGTCATGGCACGGAGTTTTTTGTCCCCGCCCGTGAAGGCGATGCCGGGTTCGCTGCTGACGTCCTGGCCGAGGCGCCAGGCGCGGGCCAGGAACTTCGCAGAGCCCGACGGCGAGACGTCCGCCCAGTCGACGTCGTCCTCCGGCGGGGACGCGAAGATCATGGTCAGGCGCACGGCGTCGACGCCGTACTTATCCAGCTGCTGGCCCAGGTCCACGCCATTGCCCAGGGACTTGGACATGGCCTTGCCCCCGTTGAGCACCTGGCCCTGGTTCAGCAGCGAGCTGAAGGGCTCACTTGCCGGCAGCAGGCCCATGTCATGGACCACCTTGGTGAAGAACCGCGCGTACAGCAGGTGCAGGATGGCGTGCTCGACGCCGCCCACGTACTGGCCAACGGGCATCCAGTTCTTCGCAGCCTCGGGATCGAACGGGCCCTCGGTGAAGTGCGGGGAGACAAAGCGCATGAAGTACCAGGACGAGTCCACGAAGGTGTCCATGGTGTCGGTATCGCGCTTGGCGGGGCCGGCACACTTCGGGCAGGAGACGTTGACCCATTCCTCGGCCGAGGCCAGGGGTGAGGTGCCCTTCGGCGCCAGGGCCTCGCCCTTCAGCCCGGTGGGCAGGGTGACGGGCAGCTGCTCATCCGGTACCGAAACCTCGCCGCACTTTTCGCAGTGGATGATCGGGATGGGCGTGCCCCAGAAGCGCTGGCGGGAGAGCAGCCAGTCCCGCAGGCGGAAGTTCACGAACTTCTCCCCCGTGCCCTGCTCTTCGAGCATGGTGATGGCGGCCGGGATCGCTTCGGACTTCGGCAGTCCGTCGAGGGTGCCGGAGTTGATCAGGGTGCCTTCGCCGGTGGTGGCCACGCCGCTGACGGCGGGATCCTCTTCGCCGGTGTCCAGGACCGCCTTCACGGGCAGGTCGAAGGTCCTGGCGAAGTCCAGGTCACGCTGGTCGTGCGCCGGGACGGCCATGATGGCGCCCGTGCCGTAGTCGGCCAGCACATAGTCGGCGGCCCAGACGGGCAGCTTTTCGCCGTTAAGCGGGTTCACTGCGTAGCGGCCGGTAAAAACGCCCGTCTTGGTGCGTTCGGTGGACTGGCGCTCGATGTCCGAGAGGGCCTTGACCTGTTCCCGGTACGCCGTCAGCGCATCGCGGTTCTCATCGGTGACCAGATCCATCGCCAGCGGTGCGTCTGCCGCCACGACAAAGAAGGTGGCACCGGCCAGGGTGTCCGGGCGGGTGGTGAAGACGGTGACCTGCTCTTCGCCCTTGCCGCCGGCGGCTTCGATGACGAAGCGGACGTGGGCACCTTCGGAGCGGCCGATCCAGTTCTTCTGCATAGCCAGCACACGCTCGGGCCAGTGGCCCTTGAGCTGCTCCATGTCATCGAGCAGGCGGTCCGCGTAGTCGGTGATCTTGAAGTACCACTGGTTCAGGGACTTCTTGGTGACCTGGGTGCCGCAGCGTTCACAGGCGCCGTTGACTACCTGTTCGTTGGCCAGCACGGTCTGGTCCTTGGGGCACCAGTTGACCGGGGAGTTCTTCCGGTAGGCCAGGCCACGCTCGTAGAAGCGCGTGAACAGCCACTGGGTCCAGCGGTAGTACTCCGGGTCCGAGGTGTGGATGCGGCGGGACCAGTCAACACTGATGGCGTAGCGCTTGAAGGATTCAGCCTGGGTTTCAATGTTGCGATAGGTCCAGTCGCTGGGGTGCGCGTTGTTCTTGATCGCGGCATTCTCAGCCGGCAGGCCGAAGGAATCCCAGCCGATCGGGTGGAGCACGTCGTAACCGAGCTGGCGCCAGTAACGGGCGACGACGTCGCCCATGGCGAACGCTTCGGCATGGCCCATGTGCAGGTCACCCGACGGGTAAGGGAACATGTCCAGGACGTAGCGGCGCTCGCGCGAGCCGTCGTCGGCAGGGGCGAATACGCCAAGGTCCTCCCAGACCTGCGGCCATTTCTGCTCGATGGCCGCGAAACTGTAGACGGCCTCTTCCTGCTGATCAGTCTGTGACTGCGTGCTCACTATGCTTCGCCTCTGTCCTGAAAGAAAAATGTTGATCCGCGCATTCCGGGCCCGTGTTCCCCGTCCCGGAAAACCGGGTCCTCCCCAGACACACAAAAGCCCCTCGACAAGCAAGGGGCGGCCGCGCACGGACGGTGCGCGGCTAGCTAAGGAGGAGTACTGCGCTCATTTCTCCACTTTACAACAGAGCGTGCGCTCCGGAGGCAGGATGACGGGGTGAGCCGCAGCGGGAAATTCCGACCGGCAGCGTATCTTTTTGCCGGCTCCGTGCGTCTACCGGTTAAAGACTCTGGCGCAATGCCATTGTTGGTTCAGGACCGCCGGGGGCGGCCCGGGAAAAGGAGCGGAGAAATGTCAGTGGAGACAACCCCTGCTGTGTCATTGGCGGGCATGGAAAGCAACAGTGCGGGACTGGGCGGGATTCCGCATCGGCTGCGGCAGGTCCGGCGCGATTTCCTGCTCGCATTGGAGCCGGTTCGTCCTTCCGTTTACCGTTACTGCCGAAGCCTGGCAGGAAACGTGTGGGACGCGGAGGATCTGCTGCAGGACACCCTGGCCAAGGCACTGGCCGAGGCATCCCAGCGGCACGAACCCATCCGGAACACTCAGGCCTGGCTGATCCGCATTGCCACCAACACCTGGCTGGACACCGTCCGGCGCAGCAACCGGAGCACGACGGCGGATTTCAGCACACCGGAGATGGACCGCCCCGATGACGGCGCCGCCGATCCCCTTACAGCCGTGGCCGTGGAAGCCGCCCTGCTGCGCCTGGTGCTTCTCCTGCCCCCGAGGGAGCGCGTCTGCGTGGTCCTCAAGGACGTCTTCGGCTATTCCCTCGCCGAAACCGCTGACGTGCTTGAGACCAGTGCCGGTGCGGTGAAATCGGCCCTGCACCGCGGCCGGAGTGCGCTGGCTGCCGCGCAGGAGCCGTCCTCCCGTGCCGATAGTCCGGCCGACGGTTCGGCCCGCAGTTCCGCGGGCACTCCAGCGGGCAGTTCCGCGGCGGCTCCTGCCGGGCACGCCGACTTGCTGCGCCGGCTGGCGGATGCGTTCAATTCCTACGACATTGAGTCCATGGTCAGCCTGTTCCTTGCAAACGGCCGGACCGAGGTGGTGGGCAACGTCAGCGAAACCGGACACGAGGAAATCCGTACCGGTTCGCTGGACCACACGTTCGGTCCGGATGCGCCCGAGAGCTACCGGGCCACCGTGCATGCGTTCGACGGCGAGGAAGTTATCCTGCTGTGGGAGCGGCCCAAGGACAGTCCGCACGCTGCGGACGTGGTGGCCGACGTCGTCCGGATGCGCGCAGCCGACGGCTGCCAAGATGAGGACACCTTGATCCGTGAACTCAGATGGTACTACTTCTGCCCGGAACTGCTGGCGGAAGTGGCCGGCGGCCTGGGACTGCCTTTCAAAACCAACGGAGTGTCCTACTTCTGACCGGCGGTGCTGCGGCTCCTGACCGGCAGCGCTGCGGCGCCGGGGAATTTCCCGGCGCCGCAGGCCCGCCCGTCATCCAAGTGCACCCGGCCCTAGCGTGCAGCCGCATCCCGGCGCCTGCGGGCTCCCTGCGCCTCGCCGGCTTCCTGTGCCTCGCGCGCCGCCCGAAAGGCCAGGAACGCTTCCCTGCTCGTGCGGCCGGGGGTGTAGCCGAACTCCGCTTTAAGTGCCCTGTTGTCCAGCACCGGCCGATAGCGCAGGAACCGCACCCGTTCCGGACCGTGCACCGTCAGCCGGAGCCTGCTGCCGAGCCAGAGCGCTGCGGCCAGCACCGGAGCCGGGACCGTGATGGTGCCCCGCCCCTGGAGCGCGGCGATCTCCCGGACGGTCAGTGCGCCGTCGCCGGCCACGTTGTAGATGCCGCTGCGGCCGGTGACGGCAGCCTGCACCATCACCCCGGCAACGTCTTCATCCCAGACGAAAACGAAGGGTGACTCGCTGCCCGCCACCCTCAGCAGCCGCGGGGCGTCCAGCAGGGCGGTGATCTGGTTGCGGACCCGTTCCCCCAGGATGGTGCCGATCCGGAAAACTGTCTGCTTCAGTTCCGGATGCTCAACGCGGACCCGGGCCAGCTCCTCCTCCACCAGGCGTTTGTGCTGTGAATAGGCGAATTCGTCGTTGCCGCGGATCGGGTCGGCTTCGGTCAGCCACGGGGAGTTATCCGGGTGGTAGCCGTAGGCGGCCCCGGAGGAGGAAATGATCACGTGTTTGACGCCGGCGGCAATGCAGGCCGCCAGGACGTTGCGTGACCCGTCCACGTCCACCCGGTATTCCTGTTCCCGGGTGGTGCTTTTCCCGGGGTTTACGATTGCCGCCAGGTGCACCACCGTGTCTATCCGGTGCTCTGCCAGCAACCGCGCGACCTCCGGTGAGCACACGTCTGCGAGGGCGTAGGCGACGCCGTCGAGCCGTCGCTCCGGAGCCGGTTCCCGGATGTCGAGGCTCAGTACATGGGTGATATCGGGGTGTTCGGCCAACCGTGCCACCACGGCACTGCCCAGGAACCCGTTGCCGCCCGTAACGCAGACGCGGGTCACCGGTCTGCTCCGTTTGTTGCCGCGGCCGGCGGTTCAGCAGCCGGCGGTTCAGCAGCCGGCGGTTCAGCAGCCGGCGGTTGGGCCGCTGCCCTGCCTGCCCGGGCGTCCCTGCGCCGCCACCAGGCGGCCAGCAGGAGTCCGGCCAGGATGTCCCAGATGCCCCACCAGGCAGCAACCATGGCCATACCGCCCAACCCGGCGAAAAAGGTCAGGGTCAGGCCGAGTCCCAGGCCGGTATTCCGGGCTCCCACTTCGAAGGCGAAGGCACGCCGGCTGGGCTCGTCCAGCCGAACGGCTGCCGCAGTCCAGTAGCCCACGGCCAAAGCCACGGCGTCGTGCAGCAGTACCACCAGGAAGATGGTGCCCAGGTGTTCGCGCAGCGGCCCGAGGTTGCTCGCCGTGCCCGAAACAATAAAAACCAGCAGGGCGATCAGGCCGATGCGCTGGACCCAGGGCCGCACTTTAGCGGTAATGCGCGGGTAACGCCGGGCCAGCGGCATCCCCAGGGCGAAGGGAAGTCCGATGATCAGCAGGACCTGGATCAGCATCTCCCACCGGTCCAGCGAGAATTCCCGCATCAGGGATTCGGTGCCCGGGTTCAGCCGTGCCCACAGGGCTACGTTCAACGGCATCACTGCAATGGCCACCAGGTTCGACACCGCGGTCATGGACGCCGAGAGTGCCACGTTTCCGTGGGCCCGGTGTGTGAGAACGTTGGATATCCCGCCGGGCGGGCAGCACGCCACCAGGATCATGCCCAGCGCAATCGACGCCGGCACATTCAGGAGCAGGGCCAGCCCCACGGTTACTGCCGGCAACACCAGGTACTGGGCGGCAATGCCCACCAGTACCGCCTTGGGGCTGCGCAGCACGGTTTGGAAATCAGCCGGCCGGACTTCCAGGGCGATGCCGAGGATGATGACCGCAAGGACCACGTTCAGGATCACCAGGGACCCCGGGGTGAAACTCAGGACAACGTCGTCAATGGACATCAGGCATTCACCTCGTCCCGTGCCGGGGCGGGCGCAGCCAGCTGTTCCAGGTGGGCGTCCAGTTCGGCCCGGTACGCGTCTTTGTTGACGTAGTAGCTCATTCTGTCGAGGCCGAGGTAGCGGTACCCGCCCGTGACATCCGGGCCGGGCCCGGCGATGCGCCGGGCGAACCGCTCCGCCGACGCCGGATCGTCGCGTTGGGCCGCAAGATAGGCCGCGGCCAGCTCGGCCTGCCGGTACCGGCCTTCCCAGCCCAGGCCCGAGGCTTCCACCATGCCGATCATCAGCAGGTTGGCGGCCTGCCGGCTGAAGATGTTCAGGTACAGCGACGGTGACGGTCCGGTCCAGCCCAGCAGCTGTGGATCCAGGAACGGATAGTCCAGCAGGTACCCCGTGGACAGCAGGATCAGGTCATACTCCCCCGATGTGCCGTCCCGGAAGTGCACCGTGTGCCCGTCCAGCCGGTCTATGTCCGCCCGGACCCGGAGATCGCCGTGTCCCAGGTGGTGCAGCACCAGGGAGTTCACGACCGGGTGCGACTCGTAGATACGGTAATCCGGCTTCGGAAATCCGTACCGCTGCGGATCCCCGGTGAACATGCGCAGGAGCCGCTTGTCCAGGAACTGTTTCAGGGGGCGCGGCAGTGGCCGGCCCTGGTTGAGGGTGTCCGTCGGCCGGCCGAAAACATACTTGGGCACGAAGTAATAACCGCGGCGGACACTGATATCAACGGCGGCTGCGTGATGCACGGCGTCCACCGCTATGTCGCAGCCGCTGTTGCCTGCCCCGACTATCAGTACCCGCTTCCCGGCCAGCTCAGTTGCCCGCTTGTAGGCCGCGGAATGAAGGATCTCGCCGGCAAACTGTCCGGCGAAACGCGGAACCGACGGAGTGTGCAGTGTTCCGGATGCGACCATCACCGCGCTGAACCTGCCGCTTCCGGGCCCGTCGGGACCGTCCCAGCTGACGGTCCAGGCATCCCCTGACGGTACTGCGGACGTGACCGCTGTGCCGAAGCGGATTCGGTGGCTCAGCCCGAAGTGCTCGGCATAGGCAGTGAAGTAGGCCTTCAGGTGCCTATGCCCGGGATAGTCCGGGGTTCCCTCCGGCATCGGGAACTCGCTGAACTGGGTGGTGGACTTGGAGGAGATCAGATGCGCGGACTCATAGACCGTGCTGGCCGGATTCCCGATGTTCCAGAGCCCGCCGACCTCGGTGTGGCGTTCGAAGCCCACAAAGTCGAGTCCCTGTTTTGCCAGTGCACGCATGGCCGCAAGGCCGCTGGGCCCGGCGCCGATAACGGCAACCGGAAGCGCCGTATGTGTTGTATTGGATTCGGAAGACACTTCTACCTGTTTCTGTGATCTGCATCACCATTGATGCTGACCGAACGCTACCGAACCTGTCCCGCGGCCGCCAACCAACGCGCCGAATGTGACGAACTCCGGGTACGCAAATGCCCCGGCGGATATCCGCCGGGGCATTTGCCAGCCGTTACCCGACGAGCTCTGTCGCCGGTTGGGACCGTAGGTTACTGGACGTCGTCATCAACCCAGTCGAAGGTCTTGGTGACGGCCTTCTTCCACAGGCGCATCTGGCGCTGCCGCTCGGAATCTTCCATCTGCGGGCTCCAGCGCTTGCCTTCATCCCAGTTCTGGGAGAGTTCCTCGGTGTCATTCCAGAATCCGACGGCCAGGCCGGCGGCGTAGGCGGCACCCAGCGCGGTGGTTTCAATGACCTTCGGGCGGACAACGTCCACGCCGAGGATGTCGGCCTGGAACTGCATGAGCTCATCATTGGCCACCATGCCGCCGTCAACGCGCAGTTCGGTCAGCGGAACACCGGAGTCAGCGTTCACGGCGTCAAGAACCTCGCGGGTCTGGAAGGCGGTGGCCTCCAGGGCGGCGCGTGCAATGTGGTTCTTGTTCACGTAACGGGTCAGGCCAACGATGGCGCCGCGGGCGTCGGAGCGCCAGTACGGTGCAAAGAGGCCGGAGAATGCCGGGACGATGTACACGCCGCCGTTATCCTCCACCTTGCGGGCCAGTTCTTCGATTTCCGGAGCGCTGTCGATCATGCCCAGGTTGTCCCGCAGCCACTGGATCAGGGACCCGGTAACCGCAATGGAGCCTTCCAGCGCGTAGACCGGCTTGGCGTCACCCAGCTGGTAGGCAACCGTGGTGATCAGGCCGTTCTCCGAACGGACAATTTCCTCGCCCGTGTTGAAGATCAGGAAGCAGCCCGTGCCGTAGGTGTTCTTCGCAGCACCCTTGGTGAAGGCTGCCTGGCCGAAGGTCGCGGCCTGCTGGTCACCCAGGATGCCGGCCACCGGGGTTTCGCGCAGCAGCTGCGAACCGGCCACCTGGCCGTACACCTCGGAGGAGGAACGGATTTCCGGCATCATGGACTTCGGCACGCCGAATTCCCGAAGGATGTCCTCATCCCAGGTCAGGGTTTCCAGGTTCATGAACAGCGTGCGGGACGCGTTGGTCACATCGGTGATGTGGACACCGCCGTCGGGTCCGCCGGTCAGGTTCCAGACGATCCAGGAATCCGTGTTGCCGAAGATGAGGTCCCCCGCCTCGGCCCGCTCCCGGGCCCCTTCGACATTGTCCAGGATCCACTTGATCTTTGTGCCGGAGAAGTACGTTGCCAGCGGCAGGCCAACGGTGTCCTTGAAGCGGTCCAGGCCGCCGTCCTTGGCCAATTCGTTGACGATCGGCTGGGTCCGGGTGTCCTGCCAGACAATGGCGTTGTACACCGGCTCGCCGGTCTTGCGGTCCCAGACAACGGCGGTTTCGCGCTGGTTGGTGATGCCCACCGCCGCGATGTCGTGCCGGGTCAGGTTTGCCTTGGACAGCGCGGTGCCGACAACCTCGCGCACATTGGTCCAGATTTCCTGCGGATCGTGCTCCACCCATCCGGCGTGCGGGAAGATCTGCTCGTGTTCCTTCTGCCCGGTGGAAACAATGCTTCCGTCATGGTCGAACACGATAGCCCGGCTGCTGGTGGTGCCCTGGTCGATGGCGATGATGTACCTGGGATTGTCAGGCATTGGTTCTGCTCCTTGAGTGGGGGTTTAGACGTATGGCCGGGCTGCGGCCGTGTGGGTTACAGCGGAAGGACGGGAAGGGGGATCTGGGCCCCCAGCAGGCCGCCCAGGGCGCCGCCGATGAGCGGACCGACAACCGGAACCCAGGAGTAGGACCAGTCGCTGTTGCCCTTGTTGCGGATGGGCAGCAGGGCGTGGACGATGCGGGGTCCGAGGTCACGTGCAGGGTTGATGGCGTAGCCGGTGGGGCCGCCGAGGGAGGCACCGATACCGAGAACGACCAGCGCGACGGCCAGCGGGCCGAGGCCCGACGGGGTACCTGCAAAGGCGACGATGGTGAAGACGAGGACAAACGTGCCCACGACCTCGGTGACAACGTTCCATCCGTAGGAGCGGATGGCCGGGCCGGTCGAGAAAACGCCCAGGATGTTGGCGGCGTCGGGTTCGTCGTCGAACTGCTTTTTGTACGCGAGCCAGGCGACAAAGGCGCCGATCATCGCGCCGACCATCTGTCCGGCGAAGTACACCAGCGTTGAGGCAAAGGAAACTTCGACACCGGGGGCATACTCGTCGGCGCCGCTTGCCCACAGGCCCACGGTGACGGCGGGGTTGATGTGCGCGCCGGAAATGGCGGCAGCGTAGACACCGGCAAATACACCGATTGCCCAACCAAAGTTGACCATCAGGAAGCCGCCGCCGGCTCCCTTCGTCTTGGCCAGGGCCACGTTGGCAACAACGCCGCAGCCGAGAATAATGAGAATGGCGGTACCCGCCAGCTCACTGATGAAAACTTCACCCAGAGTCACCATCGACTCCTCCGATCATTCGTATCTGTCCACAACCCAAGCGGGTGTGCGGACTCTTGGTTTCTATGCAACCAATCTTTTGCAAGAAGCGCCATTACCTTAGCCGACCTGTTTGTCGGCGCGCCAATCTTAGGGGGATGAAACAGGTAGTCAGGGCAGGATTTCAGCGCTGTGCCCCTGCCTCGGTAAAGTCGTCCTATGCAGCCGGCACCGAAAATCCCGCTCAATAACGGCGTCCTTATGGACCAGGTTGGCTTCGGCACCTACAAGGTGCCGTCCCAGGATGCGGCCGGACTGTGCCGTGAGGCCCTCACCGCCGGGTACCGCCATGTGGACACCGCGGCCCTGTACGGCAACGAAGCGGGCGTGGGTGAGGCTGTCCGTGGCTTCGTGGCGGACGGCGGTGCCAAGCGCAGCGATGTGTTTGTCACGTCGAAGGTCTGGAACAACGATCAGGGCTACGACACCACTCTGCAGGCCTTCGATGCTTCGATGTCCCGGCTGGGCCTGGACTACTTGGATCTCTACCTCATCCACTGGCCATGCCCTCAGCGCGGCGAGTATGTGAACACGTACCGGGCGCTCGAGGAGCTCTACGCTTCCGGCCGGGTCCGCGCCATCGGGGTCTCCAACTTCCAGCCCGCCCACCTCGAGCAGCTGCTGGAGGCAACAGGTATTGTTCCTGCGGTCAACCAGATTGAACTGCATCCCTGGCTGCAGCAGGACCAACTGCGCAGCCTGCATCAGCGGCTGGGTATTCAGACCGTGGCATGGAGCCCGCTCGGCCGCGGCGCCGTCCTGGCGGATCCGGTGGTTCTGCGGATTGCGGCGGAGCTGAACCGGACCCCTGCCCAGGTGATCCTGCGCTGGCACCTGGATTCGGGAAACGTGGTGATCCCCAAGGCCAGCACGCCGGAGCGGATCGCGGGCAATCTGGATGTTTTCTCCTTCGAACTCTCCGATGAACAGCGAGCCGCCATTGACGGCCTGGACCGTGGGCAGCGCTCGGGATCCCACCCGGACGAGGTCAACTGATGCCGGGCACCACGGCGGACCCGGCGTCGCATGCCGTCCCCGTGCAGCTCTCCCGGACAGCTGAGGCCCGCCCGATCACAGTTGCCGGAACGGCGCAGCGGTGCTGGGACTTCGCCCCTGCGGATACCGGCGCCGCAGGCAGTGCCGGGGACGACGCCGGCTTCCCTCCGGTTTTTATGGTCCACGGCTTTCGCGGCGACCACCACGGCCTGCTCCGTATTGTGGAGGCCCTCCCCCGCCACCGCGTACTCGTACCCGATCTGCCCGGCTTCGGCGAAGGCAGCCCGCTGCCCGGCCGGCATGATGTGCCGGCCTACGCCGGATTTGTCCGCACGGCCCTGGCGGAACTGGGCCTGGGCGCGGAAACGGTTCTGCTCGGGCACTCATTCGGATCCATCATCGCCTCCCGCGTTGCCGCCGAGTCCCCGGAGCTGATCAGCGAGCTGGTGCTGGTAAACCCCATCTGCGAGCCTGCCCTCGAAGGACCGAAGGCCATAACCAGCAAGGCTGCGGAGCTGTATTACCGGGCGGCAGCGGCGCTGCCGGAGAAACCGGGCATGGCGCTGCTGCGCAGTCCGCTGATTGTCCGCGGCATGAGCATGCTGATGGCCAAGACCAGGGAACCGGGGCTGCGCCGGTGGATCCACGGCCAGCACGATGCCTACTTCAGCGCCTTCGCCAACCGCACCGTGGTCCTTGATGCGTTCCGGGCGTCCATCTCCGAAACGGTGCGGGATGTGGCGGCCCGGCTTTCCATGCCCGTGCTGCTGGTGGCCGCTGAACTGGATGACATCGGTTCGGTTCGCGGGCAGCAGCATCTGGCCCGGACCATCCCGGATGCCGAACTGGTGATGCTGCCCGGCGTGGGGCACCTGGTGCACTACGAAAAGCCGAACGAAGCGGCGGCGGCCATCGAGGATTTCCTGGCCCGGAGGCATTCATGAGGATGCGGTTGGCGGTGGACGCCCGGTTCACCCGCACCGACCACCATGACGGCATCAGCCGGTACGGCGCCAGCCTGATCCGGGCGGTCAGCGAGCATGCCGACGTGCTGATGCTGATTTCGGACGAGCGCCAGCTGGCGCTGCTGCCGGATCTGCCGTGGGTGAAGATCAACAGCCCGATCTCCCCTGCCGAGCTCTTCGTAGCGCTCCGGGTTAACCGGCTGGGGGCTGACGCCGTTTTCTCGCCGATGCAGACCATGGGCAGCTGGGGGCGCAGGTATCCGCTGATTCTCACCCTGCACGATCTGATCTATTACCAGAACCCCACGCCCCCGGGGTTCCTGCCGCTGCCCGTGCGCGGACTGTGGCGCCTGTACCACCTGGCGTACTGGCCGCAACGGCTGCTGCTGAACCGCGCCGATGTTGTGGCCACCATCAGCGAAACCACCCGCGGCCTGATGGCCCGGCACCGGCTCACGCGCCGTCCGGTCAGGATGGTGGCCAACGCGCCGCAGGAGGGTTCGACGCCGAGGAACCCGGATGCCCCGGTGGAGAAGTCCCTGCTGTATATGGGCTCGTTTATGCCGTACAAAAACGTGGAAACCGTCATCCGGGGCATGGAGCACCTGCCGGGCTTCACGCTGCATCTGCTGAGCCGGATCAGTGACGAACGGCGTGCCGAACTGGAGGCGCTGGTACCGGCCGGCGCCCGGGTCCGGTTCCACAACGGCGTCAGCGATGAGGACTATGACCGGCTGCTGCGCCGGGCAACGGCCCTGGTCACGCTGTCCAGGGCCGAGGGCTACGGTCTGCCGGTCATCGAGGCGATGGCGGTAGGCACTCCCGTGGTGGCGAGCGACATTCCGATTTTCCGGGAGGTTTCGGGCGGCGCGGCACTGCTGGTGGACCCGGACTCCCCTGCCGGATTCGCGGACGCGGTACGTGCCCTGGCCGAGCCGGACCGGTGGCGAAAGGCGTCCGACGCCGGTGTCCGGCGGGCGAACGATTACGGCTGGGACGTCTCTGCCCGCCAGCTCATGGCAGCGGCCGGGGAGGCTGTCCGCCTGTTCCCCGGCCGCCGCCGTCGTCCTTAGTCCCTCGTCCGTAGTCCCTCGTCCGTAGTCCCTCGCCAGCTGCCCTGCTGCTCAGCCCAGGTTGACGATCATCTTGCCCTTGTTGGCGCCCTTCATCAGGTCAATGAAGGCCTGGGGCGCATTTTCGAGGCCGTCCACGAAGGTTTCGTCATAGCTGACCGCGCCTTCCTGCAGCCACGTGGCCATTTGGGTGTTGAACTCGTCCACATACCGGCTGTAGCTGCCCACAATGAATCCGCGCAGGGTGATTTCCTTGCCGATGGCGAGGGCCAGGTTGCGGGGGCCGGAGGCGGCGCCCTTGTCGTTGTACTGGGAAATCGCACCGCACATGGCCACCCGGCCGCCCTTGTTCATCACCGAGAGTGCGGCTTCAAGGTGCTCGCCTCCCACGTTGTCGAAGTAGACGTCAATGCCGTCCGCACCGGCGGCCTGCTTCAGCGAGTCCTTCACGGGACCGTCGTGGTAGTTGAAGGCCTCGTCGAAGCCGAGGTCAAGCAGGCGCTGGACTTTTTCCGCCGAACCGGCGCTGCCAATGACCTTCTTTGCTCCCATGACCTTCGCGATCTGGCCGACCAGTGAGCCAACGGCGCCGGCTGCCCCGGAGACGAACACCACGTCCCCTTCCCGAAACTCGGCCACCTTGGTCAGGCCGATGTAGGCGGTTTCACCCGGCATGCCGAGCACACCCAGATACGCACTGGCCGGGGCCAGATCGGTATCGATGACACGTGCACGGGCCCCGTCCAGGACTGCGTAGTCGCGCCAGCCGAGCCAGTGCACCACCTTGTCGCCGGGCTTGTGCGCGTCCGAGCGGGATTCCACCACTTCACCGATGGCTCCGCCTTCCAGCGGGGCGTCGAGCTTAAAGGGCGGGACGTAGGATTTCACGTCGTTCATGCGCCCGCGCATGTAGGGGTCCACGGACATGTGCAGGTTGCGCACAAGCACCTGCCCGTCCTGCAGTTCCGGGACCGGCACCTCGGTGAGGCGGAAGTTCTCTTCCGACGGCCACCCCGTGGGGCGGGAAGCAAGGTGGATTTCGCGGCCGGTTTCGGGGTACGTGCTCATCAATTGAACCTAACTGTTGGGATGGATGGTGCGGATGGTCTTACCGTGACGGTGCCTCATGGTCCTTCACCACCGCCTGCCGCAGTGCCGAATTCACCTTCGCCAGCGTGTCCTGCAGGCTGCGCAGTTCCTCCGGGTCGAGGCCGGCAGCCGCCGCAACGCGGTCAGGAAGGTCCCGGGACTTCTGTTCCAGGGCGCGGCCTGCAGCAGTGAGGTGGACCCGGACCCGTCGTTCGTCCTCGACGGCGCGGTGGCGCTGCACCAGTGCTGCCGCTTCCAGGCGTTTAATCAGCGGCGAGAGTGTGCCCGAGTCCAGTTCCAACGCCTGCCCCAGGTCCCGGACGCTTTGCCCGTCCTGTTCCCAGAGCAGGGTCATCACGAGGAACTGCGGGTAGGTGAGGTTCAGTTCCTCGAGCATGGGCCGGTACAGGGACGTGGCCGCACGGGAGGCGGAGTACAGCGAAAAGCACACCTGACGCTGCAGTGATTCGTTCATCCGCCCACCCTAGGACACGATTCAATTGTGCACAACCAAGTGGTGCACCAACCGTGGGTGCACCACAGCTGTGCCGGACATACTTCCGGGACCGGCCGTTGGTTCCCGGCTACAGCAGGCTCCGGCGCATAGGCTGTGCGGATGCACTCCCCTACAGTTCCGGTCACCGATTACCGCCGCACCGCCAGCCGCCGGCCCTGGGCCGGCCTGCCCGCGCCCGTCCGGCAGGAACTGACGGACCTGCTGGGCGGCAGCGTCACGTCCGTACGGCCGGCCGGCGGAGGGTTTACGCCGGGATTCGCCGCAGTGCTCTCCCACGGCGAAGGGCGCAGCATTTTCGTGAAGGCGGCACCGGCGTCGGACGCGTTTGTCTACCCCGCCTACGCACGGGAGGCCCAGGTGGCCCCGCTCCTGCCTCCGGACATGCCGGCGCCCCGCCTGCTGGGTACCCGCACCGTCACCGCCGCGGACACGGACTGGCTTCTCCTGGCCTACGAGGCCGTGGACGGAACAATGCCCGGGCACCCGTGGACCGGGACGGACCTCGCCGCGATAGAGGCATCCTGCACCGCATCAATCCGTCTTCTGTCGAACTTCCCGGGGCACCTCTCCAGCAGCCCGGTTTCACAGGACATCACCGCGGTTCCGTCCCCGTTCCAGGCTGTGGCCGACGGCGGGGCGGCGCCCTGGTTCCTGCCGTCCCTCACCGCCGGTGATGCCCGCCGCCTGCAGGAGCTGTGGGAGCTCAGCCCGGAAGCCCTGGCCGGGGACTCCGTGCTGCACGGTGACCTTCGGCCGGACAATATCCTGCTGCGCTCGGGCAAGGCCCTGTTCTGTGACTGGAACTTCCTGGGCACCGGTGCGGCGTGGATCGACTGGGTGGGGGTGCTGCCCTACGCGCGCGGCGGCGGTCTCGACGTCGATTCCTGGCTAACGCGGTCCGCGCTCACCCGCGGGGTTCCGCCCGAGCATATCGATGCATTCCTGGCGGCACTGCTGGCCTACATGATCCATTCCGGATGCCAGCCGGACGTCGAGTCGAGCCCGCAACTGCGCAGCCACGGGCGGCACACTGCACAGCTGATCCACGCCTGGACCTTAAGCCGGTGGGCACAGAAATAACACTTGGCACTCTAGCCATGAGAGTGCTAATCTCTTTTCGCAAGTTGAGTGACACTGACTCAACTTTGAAACCGGATACCGCTTGTCTCAAGCGATCGAATGGAGGAGTTGATTTCTTATGGCTATGAAGTTTGATCCGTTCCAGGAACTCGACCGGATGGCACAGGCCCTGCGCGGGGAAGGTTCCCTGCGCGGCATGCCCATGGACCTCTACCGGCAGGGCGACCACTACATTCTTGCGGCCGATCTCCCGGGCATCGACCCCGGATCCATCGACGTCGACGTTGACGGCCAGCTCCTGACCATCCGTGCCCAGCGCACGCTGCACGGCGCTGACGGGGTGAAGTGGCTGACCCGGGAACGTGAAAGCGGATCCTTCCTGCGCCAGCTGAACCTGGGACAGGGCATCGACACCGAGAGGATTGCCGCCAGCTACGAGAACGGCGTCCTGAGCGTGACCATTCCGGTGAGCGAGAAAGCCAAGCCGCGCAAGATTGCCGTCCAGGCGCCGGCGGATGGCGCGGTAATCCAGCAGGACGAACAGCGTGAGGCGGTATCCGCCTAGCGGCACGGACGCAAGAGGGAACGCCCGTCCGGCGGGCGGGACACCGATAGGCGCCAAGGGGTCCGGGAATATCTCCCGGGCCCCTTTTTTGCCTGCCGCAGGCGGTGGCCAATGTCACCGGCAGCGGATTCGGGCACGGCCTCCGGATGGCGGGATACTGGGTGTTAATCGGCTTTTTCTCCACGGGAAAGAGGGATGACGTTGCGAATGCCCACCATCAACCGTCCGGGCTGGATGATCCACGGCGTGCCCCGCGGGCTCCTGGGCCGGCTCTCCCGGCTGGGTACCGCAGCCCAGCTCTCGCTGCTGTCCCTGCTGGGTGCGGCAGCGGTGCTGCTGGAACTGTTGTAGCCGTGGGCCCGGGTTAGAGGACGTCTATTCCGTCGACCCGTACGTAAACAGGATCTCCGGTACGCCTGGCAGATGCTGCGGCTTTGGTGGAGCGCAGGGCAGCCGTAACGGCCGGTGCCGCCGCATAGGGGAAGAAAAGCAGTGTGCGGAAGCGGCCGCCTGCCCCGCCGAGCTGGCCGTCCCGGACCTCCCGTGCCTCCGTACCCGTTCCCGCTTCCGCCAGCGGCGCCGGTCCCACGGTTCGCGTACCGTCCGGCAGCCCCAGCCGTGCAATGAAGGCATCGAGGCCTTCCCTGGACCCGGTCAGTTCCGCATAGCGGACGGCAGGGGGCAGCCCGAGTTCGCGCCGCAGTTCCAGCTCCCGTTCGGCTGCGCCGGCCGGGTCCCAGCGCAGCAGGTGTCCCACGGTGGTGCTGTCATCGGCGGTGGCCACCACCAGTCCCTTTTCGCCAGCCGGCCGCACCAGTGCCGCAGCACTGAACCAGCGGCGCAGCGTATCCTCGCCGGCCCGCAGCGATTCGCGGGAAAGCATCGCGTTGCCGTCCAGCAGGATGGCTGCAGCGTAGCCGCCCGGCGCCACCGGCTCCGCGCCGGGCGTGGCAACCACCAGTGCCGGGGCATCGGGAATCTCGGCACGGACGTGGTCTCCGGCCGATGAGATCACCGTGGTGGAGGGAAACGCGCGGCCCAGCTCTTCGGCTGTGCGTCCTGCCCCCGCAGTGGAGCCGCGCAGGTGCACTCCCCCGCAGTTGCTGCAGTGCCACATAGGCTCCGGCCGGCCACACCAGCGGCAGGCCGGAGTACCGTTGCGACTGGCCAGCCCCAACGGGCCCGAGCAGTTCCGGCACCGCGCCGGTTCCCGGCAGTCCTGGCAGGACAGTGCCGGCGAAAAGCCGGTGCGTGCCACCTGGACCAGCACCGGACCGCGGGTCAGCCCGTCCTGTGCCGCTTTCCAGGCGGTGTGCGGTATCCGTGCCCTGGCAGCCAGCGGGTCCCGCTCCATGGTGAAGGAATCGGCGGTGCTGACCACCCGGGGCGCCGAGGCACGCACCGTGGAGCGCTCCGCAGCAATCCCTGCGGCCCAGCCGCTGGCCACCAGCCGCTGGGCCTCCGTGCTGCGCGAATGCGATGCCAGGAGCAATGCTGCCCCCTCCAGCTCGGCCCGCAGCAGCAGCACATCACGGGCATGCTGATAGGGTGCCCGCTGTTCGGCATGCAGATCATCGGCGTCGTCCCAGATCACGGCCAGTCCCAGATCCACCACCGGAGCATACGCGGCGGAACGGGTGCCGATAGCCACCCGGACATCCCCGTGCAGCAGCTGCAGGAAACTGCGGTAGCGCGGGGTGGGGCCGTCTTCGGCGGTGAGCCGGACGAAGGCGTCGGCGCCTATCCGGGCGGTGAGCGCCGTTTGCAGCCGGGCAAGATCCTTGTTGTCGGGCACCACCACCACGGCGCCCCGGCCGGAGATCAGCGTGGACCGGACCGCTTCGGCCACTTCAGCGGGCCAGTCGCGCGGGCCGTAGCCGCCCAGCGAGGAGAGTACGGCGCGCGGACTGTGCCCGGCGGCAAGATGGGTCAGGAAGCGGGGACCGTGCGGATACCGCGCAAACGGGTTGACGCCGGCGCCCTCCGGGCCGGGCAGGACATCTTCCGTTCCGCCCGGAACCCCGGCCGGAGGCTCCCCCGCCCGGGTCTGCAGCCGGGCCTCGGGGGTGAACTCCTTATCCACCCTGGCGGCCCGGGGCGGGATGGCCACTCGCAGTACGTCATGCACGGTGCCGGCATAGCGGGCGGCAACTGCTTCGGCCAGGCGCAGGATCCGGGGGGTCAGTACAGGCTGGGGGGAAATAACCTTTCCCAGCGGCATCAGCCGCGCGGTGGTATCCGCTTCGGCGGCACGTTCGGTGATGAAGCCCGGCAGTTCCTGGCCTCCGAACCGAACCTTCACGCGTGCTCCCGGCACGGCATCCCGGTCGAGTTCGTCAGGAACCAGATAGTCGAACGGCCGGTCCAGGTGCGGCAGCGGCGAGTCCAGCAGCACGCGGGCAATCGGGAGCACTGGTGCAGCCCGGGCCTTGCCTACGGGCTTGGCCGACGGCGCGAAGCCGTGCAGCAGGGAAAGCTGCACGGCTTCATCGGAGCGATCCGCGGCCATGGCGGTACTACACGTTGAAGTAGCTGCGGAGGTCCTCGACCTTGTCCTTGCGCTCCCAGGTGAAGCCTTCATCCTCGCGGCCGAAGTGGCCGTGGGCGGCTGTGCGCTGGTAGATGGGACGCTTCAGGTCCAGTCCGTTGATGATGCCCAGCGGGCGCAGGTCAAAGACTTCCTGCACGGCGTCGGCAATACGGGCCGGGTCCACCGTTTCGGTGCCGAAGGTCTCCACGTAGATACCCACGGGGCGGGCCATGCCGATGGCGTAGGCAATCTGGATTTCCGCGCGCCGGGCCAGGCCGGCGGCCACCACGTTTTTGGCCACCCAGCGCATGGCGTAGGCCGCGGAGCGGTCCACCTTGCTCGGATCCTTGCCGCTGAACGCTCCCCCGCCGTGGCGGGCGAATCCGCCGTAGGTGTCCACAATGATCTTGCGTCCGGTCAGTCCGGCATCCCCCACCGGGCCGCCGATAACAAAGGGACCGCCGGGGTTGATGATGTGCCGGACCTCGGAAATGTCCAGGTCGGTGCCTGCCAGCACCGGGTTGATGACGTGGGCCGCCATGTCGGCGCGCAGCTGCTCAAGATCAAGATCGGCGGCGTGCTGGGTGGAGACCACCACGGAGTCCACGGATACGGGGCGGTCTCCGTCGTAGCCGATGGTGACCTGGGTTTTCCCGTCCGGGCGCAGGTACGGGAGCGTTCCGTCCTTGCGGACTGTGGTGAGCCGCTCCGAGAGACGGTGGGCCAGCCAGATGGGGGTGGGCATCAGGACGGAGGTTTCGTCGCTGGCGTAGCCGAACATGATGCCCTGGTCCCCGGCGCCCTGGGCGTCATAGGGGTCCTCAACCTTGCCGGTGCGGTTCTCCAGTGAGTTGAACACGCCGGAGGCAATTTCCGGGGACTGCTGGCCGATGGAAACGGAAACGCCGCAGCGGGCGCCGTCAAAGCCGTTGGCCGAGGAGTCATAACCGATGTCGAGGATGGTGTCGCGGACCAGCTGCGGGATCTCAACGTATCCCTCGGTGGTCACCTCGCCGGCTACATGGACCAGGCCGGTGGTTACGAGTGTTTCGACGGCTACCCGGGATTCGGGATCAACCTTGAGCAGGCCGTCGAGGATTGCGTCACTGATCTGGTCACAGATTTTGTCCGGGTGGCCTTCAGTGACGGATTCCGAGGTGAAAAGGCGCAGGTTGGACTGCGTCTTGGGAGAGGCGGAAGTAGAAGTCACAGCATTTACTCTACCGGGCGGCCCGGACACTCCCCGAACCGCCCGCATGCGTGCTCAGGTCTGTCAGGGGCGGCGGGCAGCCAGTTCGGCGGCAATCCTTGCAATGATGCGTGCCGAAACCTCGGTTTTGCTGCCGGCCGCGCTTTCCCCGGCGGACCCGGCGGGCTCTGCCGGTGAGAGAATCCTCACCTCGGTCTGGTCCTGGCCGAAGACCAGCGACTTGCCAACCTGGTTCAGGACTAGCAGGTCGCAGCCCTTGCGGGCCAGCTTCCGGCGGCCGTATTCCAGGACATCAGTGGTCGCGTCGCCGGTTTCCGCAGCGAACCCCACGATAAGTGCCGGCGTGGCACCGGTGCCCCGGGCCTGCACGATCTCCTGGAGAATGTCCGGGTTGCGCACCAGCGTGATCACCGGGTCGGCAGTGTCGTCGCTCTTTTTGATCTTGGTCTCCACCACCTTGTCCGGGCGGAAGTCGGCGACGGCGGCAGCCATCACCACGACGTCGGAGTCGGCGGCAGCCTTGTGTACCGCCTCGCGCAGTTCAAGGGCGGTTTCCACCCGCACCAGTTCGACGCCGCCGGGCGCCGGAACCTCCATGTGCGCGGCGATCAGCCGTACCCGGGCACCGGCGGCGAGGGCTGCTTCGGCCAGTGCGGTGCCCTGTTTCCCTGACGAACGGTTGCCCAGGAACCGGACCGGATCCAGGGGCTCACGGGTTCCGCCGGCCGTGACCGTGACGGTAATGCCGGACAGCAGGCCGGAAAGCTCTCCGGCCGAACCGGGGGCCTCTTCCACAGCGGCAAGGGCGGCGGTGAAGATGGTTTCAGGTTCGGGCAGGCGGCCCGGGCCGGAATCCCGGCCGGTCAGCCGACCCACTGCGGGATCGATCACGACGGCGCCGCGGCTGCGCAGGGTGGCCACGTTGGCCACGGTGGCGGGATGCGCCCACATCTCAGTGTGCATGGCCGGGGCAAACACCACCGGGCCGCGGGCCATCAGCAGGGTGTTGGTCAGCAGGTCATTGGCCTGCCCCGTTGCAGCCCGGGCCAGCAGATCCGCGGTGGCCGGAGCCACCACAATCAGGTCCGCCTCATGGCCCAGGCGCACATGGTTGACTTTGTCCACCTCGTCGAACACCGACGTGGACACGGGGTTCCCGGAAAGTGCTTCCCAGGTGGCAACCCCGACAAACCGGGTGGAGGATTCGGTGGGGACAACGGTGACGTTGTGCCCGGCCTCGGTAAAAAGCCGCAGCAGCGACGCAGCCTTGTAGGCGGCGATTCCGCCGCCCACACCCAGAACTATGCGCACGTTGCTGCCTTCCCCCGGTGAACTGCCGCTGCTTATTCGGCGGTCTCGTTCGGGCGGACCACCAGCATGCCGTCATTGATCTCGCGCAGGGCGATGGACAGCGGCTTTTCGTTCAGCTTGGTTTCCACGAGCGGGCCGACATACTCGAACAGACCCTCGTGCAGCTGGGAGTAGTAGGCGTTGATCTGGCGGGCACGCTTGGCACCGTAGATGACCAGCGCGTACTTGGAATCGGCTGCTTCGAGCAGGTCGTCGATCGGCGGGTTGATGATGCCTTCAGACACAGGGTTCTCCAAAATTCTTGAACGGGATTCGCGGTTTGTCAGCGCTGGCGCGGACTGATTCCCATGAGTGATACAAGCTCAGCTGCAGCCCGCTGGACGTCATCATTAATGACGGTGTGATCGAACTCGGACTCGGCAGCAAGTTCCAGTTTAGCTGTTTCCAGCCGTTGCTGCTGCTCTTCGGGCGTTTCCGTGCCGCGCCCGACCAGACGGCGGACCATTTCGTCCCAGGTGGGCGGGGCCAGGAAGACGAAATTTGCCTCCGGCATGGACTTCTTGACCTGCCGGGCACCCTGCAGGTCAATCTCCAGGAGCACGCTGCGGCCTTCGGCCATGGCGGCCTCAACGGTGCGGCGAAGGGTTCCATAGCGGTTGCGGCCGTGGACTACGGCCCATTCCAGCATCTGGTCCTGCTCGATCATGGAATCGAACTCTTCGGCGCTGACGAAGAAGTAGTGCACACCGTCTTCTTCGCCGGGGCGCGGGGCCCTGGTGGTGGCGGATACGGAAAGCCAGACCTCGGGATAGTTGTCCCGGATGTAGGTGGATACAGTGCCCTTGCCAACTGCGGTTGGACCTGCCAGAACTGTCAGCCGCGGTTGCGACACGTAAACCTCATTCACTCGGTGTTTCTTTGGTGGTGCCGGGACCTCAGTGGTGATCCAGCAGGTCGATCAGCGCCTTGCGCTGATGCACTCCCAGCCCCCGGACCCGGCGGGTAGGCGCTATACCTACCGTAGCCATTATTCCAGCTGCGCGGCGTTCCCCGACACCAGGCAGTGCGCGGAGCAGATCCATCACTTTCAGCCTGCCCACTGCTTCCTCTCCGGAACGGGAAAGAATGACTTCTTCAATGGAGAGGTCCCCGGATTTAATACGTGACTTGATGTCGGCGCGGACGGCCCGGGCCGCTGTGGCTTTTTCCCGGGCCCGGGTGCGCTCGGCTTCTGTCAGTGGCTTGAGGTTCAAAAGACACTCCCGAACGAAGACGTACCGCTGTCAGCGGCTCTGCTGGTAGCTCCGAACCTATCCGCATTGGAAGCCCAATTGCAATGGAGCCGTCTCAGCGGTCCGTGCCGCTCCGTCCGCCGTTACCCTGCGGCCGCCAGCTCCCGTCCGGTCTGCAGGGCGGCTTCCCGCAGCTTCTGCGGATCGGGTCCGGCCCGCAGGATTCCACGGCTGGAGGTGGCCAGCACATTGGGATAGGCGGCCCCGAAGGTCACGGCCAGATCTGCTGCCGTGGCCCCCTGCGCACCCAGTCCGGGCGCCAGCAGCGGCGCGCGCGTGGCAGCGAGGTCAATTCCCAGATCCGTGAGCGCGGTACCCACCGTAGCCCCCACCACCAGGCCCACGGAGCCCAGGCCGCCGTCCGCGGTGCCCTCAGTGCCAGTGCCGTTCTCTGCCGCTGCGGCGGC